>NZ_MZGS01000025.1 GCF_003111625.1 Methanobrevibacter thaueri
TAAAAAACACAACCAAAAAGTTAATTAACTCTAATAATAGATTGTACTTCCTAGTATATAAAATTAAAGGATAATAAAAAAAGAAAAAAATTTAAACACAAAAATTATGAGTCAGCCTCAAAAAAAAATAAAAATATATGAAAGCGAAAATCGCCCAAGATATTCAGATATCCATTTGGATTAGATCACACTGTCAAGCTGCTCGCTCAATTCCTTATACCTATTTCTGATAGTGACCTCGGTAACTCCTGAAATCTGAGCGATTTCACTTTGGGTTCTCCTGTCACCTGATAGGATTGAGGCAATATATAAAGCGGCTGCAGCAATGCTGCTAGGTCCTTTGCCTGAGCTTAAGCCGGAACCGATGAACTGGTTGATAATCTCAATCGCCTTGGCCTGAACCTCACCTGACAAATTCAGTTTGCTTGCAAATCTGGAAATGTAATCGGTAGGGGAAGTCGGTTTTAACTTAATGCCCAATTCTTTTGCTAAAAAACGATAGTTCTTTCCAATACGTTTTTTAGAAATGTTTGAAGCTTCGGAAACTTCATCCAAAGTACGTGGAATACCGCAAACTCTGCATGCAGTATAGACAGAAGCGGCAACAACACCATCAATGCTTCTTCCCCGAATAATGTTCCTTTTAGCGGCATTTCTATAAATGTAAGCGGAATCTTCTCTTACTGACCTTGGTATACCCAATCTTGAAGATAAACGGTCCATCTCACTTAGAGCAATTGCCAAATTTCTTTCAGCGGCACTGGAAACCCTGATCCTTTTATTCCACTCCCTAATTCTATATAATTGAGCCCTATTCCTTTCAGGAATGGAACGTCCCTTGCTGTCAACATTCCTTGAGCCGATAGTTGTGGACAATCCCTTATCGGAAATTGCAAAAGTACTTGGAGCACCAGTTCTGGCACGCTTATTTTGCTGTTCATGATCAAATGCCCTCCATTCAGGACCATTGTCAATTAAACTTTCATCAAGAACTAATCCGCAACGGTCACATATAACTTCAGCCCTTGCGCTGTCAACAGTGAAACTGGTGGACCCGCAATCAGGACACTTGTTGGTTTCATTCTCATTGACTAGACCATGTTGTCTATATGGTCGATTAAACTGTCTGGTTTTGGTTGGTATAATATCATCCCCCTTTAAGGATTCTGGAATAGAAATTCCAATGGTATTCGACAACGAAAACTAATTATAAAAGGATAAAAAAAGCTTAATTAGTTTTTACAATTTTCAGTCAAGATGGTTGTATAAATTCAAGGTACAGTGATGTATATAATGTAATGAGCTTGCAGCGAAATGAAATTCCCATAGAAAACCATAGTACACAAACAAAACACAAAAGGACTTCACTACTGGGATCGAAACGAGACCAGGTATAACCCCCATGCTATGACCGCAATACTCATTACGTTATGAGATTGATAAGTAATTAGAGTAAGGATTTGTATATAGAAGGCTTGCAGCGAAATGAAATTCCCATAGAAAACCATAGTACACAAACAAAACACAAAAGGACTTCACTACTGGGATCGAAACGAGACCAGGTATAACCCCCATGCTATGACCGCAATACCTACTATACAAATCATAAGAAAATGATAATGATTTCTGTGCAACTTTCACCCTTACTGTTAACACCTAACCAAATCGCTATTAAACTATACATTATTGAAAAGAATATATTAGTTTACTAACAATTAAAATAATGCAAGCGAACAGTTGGAAGCAGCGGACTCAACAACTCGGAAAAAAAACCTCGAAGCTTACATCCCTACCCCATCAAACAAGTCTTCTACTCGCGTCCTAAGCAATCTA
>NZ_MZGS01000026.1 GCF_003111625.1 Methanobrevibacter thaueri
TCCCGGTCCTAAGGGTAGGTTATCCACGTGTTACTGAGCCGTACGCCACGAATCTAAATTCGTTCGACTTGCATGGCTTAATCGAATCCCAATAGCAGTAACATCTGCCAGGATCAAACAGAATTGATGCACATAACAGATACTTTTGAAGTATACTAAAAAAATATAGACGAGTAATTAATACATTTAAAATTTGATACGAAAGTTTCTATAATCAAATTTCACCACATCTACAAAACTTACATCATACCTAAAAAACTTAGGTACTCACAAAGCACATTCATGATATTAATAATTTAATTAATACAATAAACATGATAATTTATAGCTACATGCGGAAAAGCAACCATCATTGTAAAGATTGTATTAAACAATAATACTTAGGTCATCGCCATAAAACACATAGCACATCTTATAGAGACAGAACTTCCATTAACAAAGTCAATTGAAAAACATTGCAATTACTACTAAAAAATAATATAAGTAAATTTAAAATCTTAAATTTAAACACTACAATTAATTAAAAGTTTATTATTAAAAATAAATCATAAAAATAGAAAATAAAAATAACTTTTTTTCAAAAATAATTTGAGATGATAAAAACTATTTCAGTATTACAAAAAATAATTTTTTTAATACCTATCATTTTATCACGCTTGCGGAGATCCAAAAACATAGATTATATTTAAAACTTTCTATCTAATTCAAATAATAATTGCTTTATATATAAGATAACAAAAGATATTATTGGTGATAAAATATGAAGTTCGGTATAGAATTCGTACCACAAATACCATTAAATGAGTTAGTAGACTTAGTAAAATTAGCAGAAGACGTTGGTTTTGAATACGCATGGATCACAGACCACTACAACAATAAAAACGTATACGAAACCTTAGCATTAATTGCATCTGCAACTGAAACCATTAAAATGGGTCCTGGTGTAACCAACCCATACGTAAGAAGCCCAGCAATTTCAGCTTCCGCTATTGCAACCATTGACGAAATTTCAGAAGGAAGAGCAACCTTCGGTATCGGTCCTGGTGACAAAGCAACTTTCGACGCTTTAGGAATCGCATGGGAAAAACCTGTATCCACTATTAAAGCAGCAATCGCTGACATTAACACCTTATTATCAGGTGGAAAAACCGAAGGTGGAGCAGCATTAGGTGGAGCAAAAGCTGTTCAAGAACACATCCCTATTTACATGGGTGCTCAAGGACCTAAAATGTTAGAAACCGCTGGAGAAATCGCAGATGGTGTATTAATCAACGCTTCCAACCCTAAAGATTACGAAGCTGCTATGCCTATGATTAAAAAAGGTATCGAAGCAGCTGGTGGAGACAAAGCATTTGACGTAGGTGCATACACTGCAACTTCCATTGGTGCTGACTCTGACGCAGCTAAAAACGCAGCTAAAATTGTAGTTGCATTTATTGCAGCAGGTTCCCCACCTCCAGTTATCGAAAGACACGGATTACCTGAAGGATTCAACGAACAAATGGGTGCATTCTTAGCTAAAGGTGACTTCGGTGGAGCTATTGGTGCTGTAACCGATGAAGCTTTAGACGCATTCTCCGTATGTGGTACTCCTGATGAGTTCATTCCTAAGATTGAAGGCTTAGCTGAAATGGGTGTAACTCAATACGTAGCAGGATCCCCTGTCGGAAAAGACGTAGCAGAATCCATCAAATTATTAGGAGACGTAATCGCAAGTTTCTAAACTTGCTTACTTTTTCTTTTTTTATTTTTTTAGACCATTATACACAACTTAACAACATACTATTTTTAACATAATTTTTAATTATAACTTCCATATAATAATATTATAATGGAAATTGAAAAATTAACAAAGGAAATTAGACAAAGAGCTTTTGAGCGAAAAGAACCTAAAACCCCAGAACAGGTTGGGGCAAGTTGGTATAATGATGATTTAACTTATGATGGCGTTGCAAAAACACTGTTCATGATTCTGCCCACACCAGGCTGTGCTTGGGCTCTTGGAGACAGCGGCGGATGCACAATGTGCAGCTATGTGTCCGACTGTACCCTTGAACCAATCGACACCGATACCATCCTAAGGATATTTCATGACCACCTCTCAAGACACCCAATAGCTGAGGAGGATAAAATTTCCGTAAAACTATTCGCTTCCGGAAGTTTTTTAAACCCATATGAGCTTCCGAAAGAAGCCCGTGACGAAATATTGAAAACACTGATCGGTTTGGGTAACGTTACAGAAATCATAGTCGAGTCAAGACCGGAATATGTGAAGGAGGAATATCTTGATGAAATCTTTGAGATTATCGGAGACACACTGTTTGAAGTGAGCATAGGCCTTGAAACATCCAACGACTATACCCGTTTGAACAAGATCAACAAGGGTTTCACACGAGACGACTTTGAAAACGCCGTCAAGCTGATGCAGGACCTCAAGGAAAGCAAGGGTTATAACATAAAATCAAAGGCATACATATTCGTAAAGCCTATCCTTGTATCTGAAGACCAGGCAATAGAGGAAGCGATTGAAACCGCAAGATACTGCGATTCTATCGGAGTCAACAGGTTGTCATTCTGTCCTGCAACAATTCATAGCGGAACAGTCATTGAGAGATTCTGGAGAAAAGGAGCATATCAGCCGCCATGGATCTGGTCATGCATAGAAATCATAAACACCGTGCGTGATGAGCTTGACATACCTGCACTCCTAGACACTTCAGGTTTCGGTTCAAGGCGTGGTCCATACAACTGTAAAAAATGCAATAAGGACCTCAAGCACATGATCATAGCAAATAACCTGACACAAACAAAAATCGACTATGAATGTGAGTGCAAAAACGAATGGCTGGCCGAAGTGGAGAATTGTGATATGAACTCATCAACCGTTGAGATTAAACATATCCCATTATATTAATATACCTAATGACATTATATATTTAGTAGGAGGAAAATATGAAAAGTAAATTTATCAGTTTACTAGCCATACTTCTTGGGTTAATAATCATCGTGTTTCCGGTGATGGGAGTTGTTGGAATAGCTGACCTGATAAGCATGTCAGTATTATTGGTATCCATTTATTTGCTCGTAGTGGGCGTGGCTATAATAGATTACAATAAAACCGGAGCAATACTCGATTTGGTATTGGGTATAATCCTATTATTGTTGAGTATCTGCTTAATATTCGATCCGATATTGCTTGGATTTTTAACCGAAATCACATTATACCTTGCTGGAATAATGCTGATTGTTGTCGGGCTTGTTTCATTAATCAACAACCGCCAGTCCAGATACGGATTTTACATCGGAATCGCCGGTGTGGTGCTTGGTTTACTCTACATTATAATCGGAACATACGTTACAGACCCAATAATTCTCGGAACATTAATCGGAATATGGTTAGTAGTTAGTGGTGTTTTAAAATTGATGGATGGTTAAAGCAACTGTCCACTAAATTTCTTTTTTTGGTGTTTATTTTGATAGGAATTAGCGCAGATTTCGACCCTGTCCATAAGGGTCATGAAAAATTAATCGAGGAAGCCTGCAAGTTGGCTGACAGTGAAGGCAAAAAGGTTGTTGTCTACTTAAACAAGGGTTTCAGTGCAAATCACGCCCCTTTTTTCGTTGACTTTGATGCCCGCCGTGAGATGGCATTGGCGTTGGGTGCAGATGAGGTCAGGTCATTTGAAGGTCTCCATCATAGACTGGTGCTGTCCTACAGCGTTCCCATAAGGCTTAAGCAGATGATTGACGATGGAGTGACAGACTACATCACCTCCGCCAGCATTTCCCTGGATGAAATCAAGGCAAAGGCCCAGAAATTCATTGACGAGGGCAATTTTGTTGGAATGCCCAAAAGCTACACCAACCGTAACGAGATACGATGGTATGCAATAAATGAATTTTTAGGCTCAAAGCTCAATTATCATGTTGTGAAGGAATTCAACAAGGACAAGTATTCCGGCAGACTGATCAGGCAATCAATCATCGACAACGGAATGGTAATCGCCGACGAGGTTCGAAAGCTGCTTCCTGAATCAACAGTTGAAATTCTCCAGCGTGAAATCGACGCCGGAAGAACCCCCGGTGAGCGCAACTGGCAGGACATCTACAAGAGAATGAACACCTATTCAAGGGGAAACCTCGAAAAGATAGCTTATCTTAACGGAAATACAATAAATGAAATCATTAAAAGAAGGGTTTATCGTGACCCCGAGTCCATCTGGGCAGTGTTTAGAAGGTCCGATTACGGTCCAGTAATGACCAGGCTTGCCATCAGCGCTATTGAAATGGAAGTTAGCAAAAAAGAGGTCATGGACCTGATGAAGAGCTATGAGGCCGAAGGCGTGATTCCAGATAACCAAAAGGTGCAGCGTGTAATTGACAGGGCATGGTATGTTGCATGTGAAGGCGAGAAGGGCATTAGCGCACGTGATGCCAACAACAGGTTCAGAAGCGAGAACATTGAGGTGGAAAAACCTCCAATGACCATCGAAGCAGGGCTTAACCTGACCCGATTCGAGACAAAAATCACCAAGGAAGGCCTGGACACTGATTTATATGTCGACAAGAACGGTAAAATCTCCGTTCAGTTCAAAAGCGAGGGCAAAAAAATCAAAACAAACCTTAGGTTGCCTGCACGTGACGTGACCTATTTGCGCTACATAATGGATTCACATTTCATTCCGGTTAGCGGAAGCATAAAAAAAGCCAAAAAGGGATTCAAGGTTAAAGTGGTTATCGGTTGAGTTTTTCAAAGGCAGCCCTAACCATATCCAATTCATCATCATCAAAATATTCAAGGATTTCCTGCAATTCTTCAGATTTTCTTTTTTTGGAATTAATGGTGTTATTTATTCTTGAGGCGGATTTTTCACGGAAGTCATTCCCTTCAGTCAGTTCCAACACATCAAAGAATTCCTCTTCAAGGCCATGTTTTCTGGCAAGGCAGGATGACTCAATCAACACGGCAGACAATGTTTTTGTATATGTGCTTCTAAGCAGTTTCAAAAGGCTTGCATCGCCTATCCTGTCGCTGAGGATTTTGGTTTCTATGTAATCATTTAAGAATGCCAATTCATTTGCATCTTCACCAGAGAGATATAGTACAGGATTTTGCGAATCTATCTTTCCGATTATTGCTCCGTCAACAAGTTGGTTCACATGTTCATTGATTTGAAGTGTTGTGTCGGGAGAGACATTGTTCAAGTCAAGATAGACGCCCTTTGCATATTTTCCATATTCCTTTGCAACGCTCAAGGCGGTTTTAGGCGAATTTGCAGATATCAGAAGGTCGGATTTTCCAGCAACTTCCTTAAATGAATCCAGAACTTCAACGTTTGACCGCTCAATTCTTTCGATGGTTTTTTGGGATCTGTTTTCTTTTGAAGTCACAATGGCAATGTCGTCTGATTGGATTAATTTTGCCAGATTTTGTGAAACCTTTCCAAATCCTATAAATCCAATTATCACAGCATCACCAGTTATTTTTTAAATAAAAGCATGTCGTGCAGGTTTGCACCAATATGTCTTGATATTGTATTGCATTTTGCACATAACAGGAAATAAACCTCTTTTGATGACAGGTCTATTTCAGATAATCCCTCATAATTGCCCATTCCCTTGGATATGACGAATTCGTGGTCGTTGAAGATTTCTCTGAACTCATCTGAAATCTCGCTGTCAACATAGCCAACAGTTCCGCAGCCTATGTCCACGATTTCGCCGAACTCATCAAGTCCCGCATCAAGCGCTTCCTTTCTGGTCGCATCATTCAATATAGGCACTGATTTCACGGCAATTGTGATGTTTACGTCATATTCCTTGATCTTTTCAAGGAGCAGCTTGTCAAATACTATCTCTCCTGTATTGTCGACGAGATAGAGCACCTTGTCATGTTTTCTTAGGGACTCTTCAAACTCCTCTATGTCCTTGACAGTCAGTTCCTTCTTGAGGGATTCCTTGATAACGCTTTCAATGTCATCGTCCAGTGTGAACGCCCCAAAGTCCAATATGTTTCCTATGATGGCAATCTTGACATAGTTTTCAAGGCTGTCATCGTCATTCAGTATCCTCTTGACGTCGGGAATGTATTTCAGCGCTATCTCATTTCCTTCAATTTTTTCCTTATAATAAGGGTCCCTGCAGCCGGTCTTTTCTATAATCATCCTGTGCATTGCGGAACCTGTTCCGTTTGAGTTGGTGTCAACCTTGAAGTTGTTGCTGAGGAACTTGAATATATCCTCCATGACTTCCATCTTCAAAGTTTCGTCATCCGTTGACAAGTCCAGTGCCTCACGGGCTTGCCTTAAAAAGCAAGGGCCACATTCATAACTGATTTTCAAGATCAACCACCGTAAATAATTTGGACAAGCTGGATTTCATCATCTTCATTGATTACTGTGTCCTCTATGACCAGTTCCCCGTTTTGCTTTGACACTATTGTCTGCGGGGACAATTCCATTTCATTCAACAGATCCTTTATTGTATAATTTTCGTGAGGGATTTCGCGCTCCTCACTTAAGCTTTTATATTTTAATAAGAATGACATTTTATCACAATCCCAATTCCTCCAGGAATGAACATGCCTTGCACAAGTCATTTGCTGACGGCTCTCCGCATCTTGAACATCTTCCATGTGCATATTCCTTCTGCATCTCATCCTTGAGTATGTTTTTTATTTTATCGTATCCCCTGAGGGTTGAATACTTTATTGTAGGGTGCTTTTCGGCCAGTTGGTTTATTGCCTCTGAGACCTCACCCCTGAATGACTGCATTGCATACGGGCAGCTGTCGAAGTGGACTTCCAGTTCCTTTGCGACAACATACAATCCGATTTCACGTTCCGGAATTTCCCTAAGGGGCTTGATTTTAACTGTGAATTCCTTTGCCTGGGATTCCGTTTTGGCACCCAGTTTTGTAAGGTTATCTGTGTTTCCTTCAAGGTAATTCATCATTATCCCCTGAACCTCATCGTCAAGATTATGTCCTGTTGCTATCTTGGTCGCTCCCATCTCACGGGCTGCCTTGTTGATTATTGTCCTTCTGAAGACTCCGCAGTATGTGCATGAACCCCTGTGGTTTTCCCTTTGCATAATCTCATCGAGGGTTATGCCGTAATCTTCCTTGAGGGACACCACCTTATGCTCTATTCCCAATCTTTGGGCATGCCTTGTGGCGATGTCAACGCCTTCCTGGCGGTAGTTTGCAATTCCCTCATCGACGGTCACTGCACATAAGTCTATGATGTGCCTTTCCCTAAAGGAGTTTAAAACTTCAAGTGTGGTAACGCTGTCCTTTCCACCTGACAGTGCCACCAGAACCTTATCTCCCTTATCAAGTAATTTTTCCTTTTTGATTGTCTTTATTGCCTTTTTTTCAATTGATTGTATGAAACAATCCTTGCATAATAGCTGTCCGGATTGTTCCCTTTTATAAATTACTTTAGGATTACCACAGTTAGTGCATTGCATAAATATTACCTACATCTGTTCTACAAAGTGTGCTAATTGATTTAGAGTGTTTACCTCAAACACTTGCGCTCCAGCTTCCCTATACAGTGAAACGCAACTGTCAACTATATCCCATTTGTTCTTGTCTTCCGGATTAAGGATGATGACCTTCTTGGCATCCCTCACCATTTCCTCAACTATCTCAACACTTGCGGGAATTCCGTTCACCTTTGGCCCCGCCCAATCCCTGCAATCGGACAATATTATCACATAGGACTTGTTGTTGATGTTTGCCTTGTCCTGGAACTGCTTGAAGGCTGAGTACATGTCTGAGGTTCCATGAACCATCATGTGCTTGATTCGCATGTCCTTAACTTTCACAAAGGAATCTATCAGGTATTCCTCTTTTAAGGCCTTTGTTGTTTCTATGACCTTGTTGTCGAATTCAAAGGTACGTGACCTCTTGAAGGCTGTTTGCGCTGAAAACATAAGCATGAAAAACCAGCTGCTTATCCATTCGCATGACCCGCTGATGTCGTTTAAAAACAGGTGCTCGTTCTTATGAGGTCTTGGCTTTGCCTTCACAAGCTCCATCGGAACGCCACCGTACTTCAGGTTGGCTCTCATTGTTCTTCTCATGTCAATCTTATGGGAATGTGCCTGGACTTTTCTTCTTGAACGCTTGTTGGCTATTCTTTTACCTAACCTTTGACATATCTCAAGCATCCTTGGGTCGAACCTGTTCAGTTTTGTCAAGTCCTTGTTCATCAGCTCTCCGTCACGTTCAAGCCTTTTGGCCTCCTCAAGCAACGGTTGGCCTGAAAGCATCTTGAGCTTTTCGTTGTTGATTTTTTCCTTTCTGATCTTTTGGCCTATGGTGTTTTGCTTTTTGATGATATACTTGTTTGATTTGGGTCCCGCTCCACGGTATGCCTTACCTTTATTCGGGTCTTCAACCTTCTTCTTTTCAGGCTCCGGAAGGGCGAAAACCTTTTCAAAAACCTTTAGGAATTTAGGAATGTCATATCTGTCCTTGACATATACGGCCATCAGGGCTGTCTTTAGGAGGTCCCTGTCCAAATCTCCCAGGTTTTGATAAATCTCCATAGCTGACTGGGTACTTCTGATACTTACCGGCAGGCCTTCCTTTCTCAAGTCAGCTGAAAGATTTGCAATTTTATTAATCATCTTATCCTTTGTTGAAAATGTCCTTTACAACTCTTTTTCTATCTGATTCTGTTTTGATGGCCACACCGATGGTGTCTTCCATGGTTTGGTCTATATTTTTGGTTCCGAGATTGGAAACTGACTTGACCCAGTCCACAGTACCTCTTACGGACGGTTTTTTCATCAGGTTCAAATCACGTATCCTGTGCACGAGTTTAACGACGTGTGAAACTGTGTCGTCATCCACTCCAGGTATTTTGGACTTGACGATTTCTATTTCCCTTTCAACGGTAGGATATGGGATGTATAAGAAAAGGCACCTGTCCTTTGTCTCGTCAAGAAGGGACCTTTGGGAGTTGGATGTCAATATAACAATCAAATCGTTATTCAATTGGAATGTTCCCAAATCGTTGATTGTGATTTCCTGTTCGCCCAATGCCTGAAGCAGGAAACTTTCGACTTCCTCATCGGCCTTGTCTATCTCATCTATTAACAGGACAGAGTCATTGTCATTTAAAAATGCGTTGAGCAATGACCTTCTTATGAAAAATTCATCGTCAAAAATCTCATCGACATTGTTGGAATCGTTTTTGGCAGCCTCCAAATGCAATAGCTGCTTTTGATAATTCCATTCACCGACAATCTGTTCAAAAGTAATTCCCTCATAGCACTGTATCCTGAAAAAGTCCCTGTCAAAGGATTTTGCAATCACCTTTGCAAGCTCTGTTTTTCCAACGCCCGGAGGGCCTTCAATAAGCATTGGTTTTCCAAGTAAAAAAGACAGGTATAATGTTGTTGAAATCTCATTGTTTGAAACATAATCGGATTCCAAAAGCATCTTGTCAATGTCTTTAATAGAGATATCTTCAATTTGCAACTTTGTAACCTTCATTAAATTTTTGTTATTAAAATAAATATAAATATGAATTTATTTAAAGTTTATGTATACATGAATTTAGGAGGTAAAATATGGATTCTGGAAATGCAATAATCATTGCATTGATTGCAATTATCATAGTTGTGGCAGGAGTGCTTTTCTTCATGAATGGGCATGGAATTGTTTCCAATGACCAAAATCAGATTGGAAATTCCACAGTCCAGACAAACGGCAGTGCAGTATCAAATGATGCTTCATCCGGCAACGCTCCAAGTCATAGCAGTGGCTCCGCATCAACTCCAACAGATACTGTTAGCTCAGACAATAATCCAAGTGCATCCAGCAATGTCGCAACAAGTGATGCCGCCAGCTCAGCTGATAGTGAAGCAAGTTCTTCCGAGTCAACCCCTCAAGCGGGACAGGCTGAAGGAACCTATGACCCGGCAGACTTCGATTAGAACTAATTTTTAAATTGATCAGGATTTTTGAACAATTCAAAATCCTGCACATATTCTTTTCCGGTAATCATGGCTATTTCTGCCTTTTGGAGCTCTGAACCCAAATAAGCGGCATGCTCCATTCTGGTTACCAATTCTTTTGAGATGATTTCCTCATAAACTTCTTTTGCGGATTGTCCGACAATCACCAAATCCGCCTTGTTTTTCTTAAAATGAGTTGCAGTTATTCTGCTTTCCTTGACGGTTGTTCCATAATCGACATTGATTTTAAAGCTTCCTGCCTTATCCCTTATGAACTTCATTGGCTTTTCCTGCCTGACCTGTTCGATGCCGTCCAATTCATTCAGGATAATGTCGTTTCTCTTATGCTTGTCCTTGAATGCAACAAGATTGATTCCAAGGTCTTTCGGAATGGACTTACGGTGCTTTGCAAGAAACATCATCTTGGAGGCTGTGGACAATTCATAAACGCTTCCGCGTGTCTTTCCACTTTCCTCAGGTGTGAAGAGTATGCTCACTCCCAATTCCATACCGATTCCTGCAAGAAGAACATTTACACCTCCTGAGTCCGCATCCATCAGTTCTGTAACATTCCCAACACCGAAAAACATAGGTGCAGGGTTGGTCTTGTGAAAGTCGTTGCATGCGATTATTGACTCGACAATGCTTGAGCTGTTTACCGGATCCAGAATCAAGTCCGCAACATACCTTATGCCTTCAGTGTCCTTAATCAATTGATGCATTGACTCGACCCTTTCGGCAGGGGATTTTGGTGACTTTCCCTGTGAAAAGTTGGTCGGAAGCAGCACTGCAGGAATATCCTTTTCTATTAGCAGGTCCTTTATTTCAGAGTTGTTTCCCAAATCAAGGCTCAGGACAAAATCGATGCCATTTTCTGCGGCGACCCTGATTTCATCAGGATTCAGTGTGTCTATGCTCAGTGGCCTGTCGCCCACAATTGGCCTCAGGGTTTGAATGATTTCAGGAATCTTGTCTGAGAAATCCTCGCCCGCAGCCATACCTATGTCTATCATATCGGCTCCGGAATCAACGAAATACTGGCACTTGTTGATCAGCGCCTCCTTTGACAGGAATGGGGCATTTGCAATTTCGGACAGAACCCTCATCGGGAAATCCTCACCGACCGGAAGGTTTCTAATCAGGATATTGTTCGGCTTTTCAAGGAGTCTCCTGATGTTTTCCTCATCGTTTTCAAACTCTTCTATGAACTTGAAGGCCTCCTTACGCTTTTCCTCTTCAATCAGCTTATCAGCAGGCTTGTCTTCGGACAAATCAATGCTTCCAATAAGATTTAAAACCATTGCAAGGTCCGCTCCATCGGTGGATCCCTTGAATGTTGGAATTCCAAGTTCCTTTGTGATTTCCTTTGTTCCCTTCTTAATCAGTCCAGGAACAAGAATCATGTCAATCTCATCCAATTGGTCTGAAAAGCATTTTTTAACTTCGTTGATGATTAAACGGGGAGTCAGAAACGCTGCCACTTGAGTATTGTCTACAATATGGACTATTATTTCCTCTTTTGAATCTGAAACTACCTCTTTTATCAAAGGATATGCCAACTCTCCGGTAACTATTAAAACTTTCATGCTTTTCCCCAATCAGAATTTTTTTAATAATATATATTATTATTAATACAATATATTAAATTTTCTTAAAAAATCGCTATTTTATTATAAAAGATGTTAAATTTGTATAAAATATAATGGGAAAAACTAAAGGGTTTATTAAGAAAATAAGCAAAAAACAAAAGAATAAAACAATAAAGTTTAAACAAAATTATTCAAAATTTTAATTTTAACATAAAATTTATATATTTTGTAATTTATAATGATTATACATGATAAATATATGGAGGAGAATTAATGATTGAAATTCGTTTTCATGGTAGAGGTGGACAAGGTTCCGTAACTGCTGCTGAGATTTTGGCAAAAGCAGCATTCAAAGACGGCAAGTATGTTCAAGCTTTCCCATTCTTTGGAGTAGAACGTAGGGGAGCTCCAGTTATGGCTTTTACTAGAATTGATGACAAACCAATTGAAATGAGATATCAAATCTATAATCCAGACTATGTATTAGTGTTAGATGATGGATTGTTAAATGTGGTAGATGTATTTTCCGGAATTAAAGATAATACTGAAGTTATTATCAACACTACCGAATTTGAAGGCAGTGGAGAACACAAGGTACACGATATTGACGCAACTGGAATTGCGCTTGATATGTTAGGACGTAACATTGTAAACACAATTATCTTAGGATATTTTGCTAAAAAGACCCAAGTTGTAAGTATTGAATCACTCGTGGAAGTGATTAAGGAAACCTTCCCTGGAAAAATAGGAGAGTTAAATGCGGAAGCTACTCAAAAAGCTTACGAAATGGGATAAAAAGGTGAGACAATGGTAAATATAGGATGCGTTATTAAAACACCTGGAAATACTAAAAATAATAAAACCGGAAGCTGGAGAACTTTCAAACCTATTCTAGACAAAGAATCATGTATTGATTGTGACAATTGTATTTTATTCTGTCCAGATTCCTGTATAAACAAACAACATGATATTGATTACGATTACTGTAAAGGATGTGGAATTTGCGCACACGAATGTCCTTCAGATTCAATCGAGATGATAAAAGAATAAAGAGAGTGATTAGATGGTAAAAGAAGTAATGACCTCAAACAAAGCAGTTGCAGAAGCTGTAAGATTAGCAAAACCAAAAGTTATTCCTGTTTATCCAATTACTCCACAAACTACAATTTCAGAATACTTAGCTCAATATGTAGCTGACGAAAAAATTGACGCTAAATATGTTAAAGTAGAATCAGAACACAGTGCAATAAGTGCTGCAGTGGGAGCAAGCGGTGCTGGAGTAAGAGTATTTACAGCAACATCCTCACAAGGATTAATGTTAATGCACGAAATTTTATATGCAGCAGCAGGTATGAGAACACCTTTCGTTCTGGCTGATGCAAACAGGGCAATTTCCGCACCATTAAACATTTGGAACGATCAGCAAGACTCCATTGCACAAAGAGACGCAGGATGGTTACAAATTTATGTTGAAAATGCACAAGAAGCATTGGACACTACCTTAATGGCTTATAAAGTTTCAGAAAACCCTGATGTATTATTACCTTCAATGGTATGTTTAGATGGATTTATCTTAACCCACACAGTTGAACCTGTTGAAATTCCTGAAGAGGAAGATGTAGACAAGTTCCTACCTCCATATGTACCGGACCATGCTTTCCTTGATCCAAAACAACCAATGTCAATTGGTAACTTTGCAGATCCGGAATACTACATGGAAGCAAGACATGATATGGAAGTTGCAATGGACAACTCCGTTGAAATCATTCAAAAGACATGCGATGAATTTGCTGAAATCTTCGGAAGACAATATGGCCTTGTTGAACCATACAAAACCGATGACGCAGAAATCATATATGTTGCAATGGGTTCCATCTGCAGTAGTATCAGAGTTATCGTAGACCAATTAAGAGAAAAAGGAGAAAAAGTTGGTTTACTTAAAATCAGAGCATACAGACCGTTCCCAACAGAAGCAATCAATGAAGTCATCAAAGACTGCGAAAAAATTGCAGTTGTTGACAAAAACTTCTCATTCGGAATCGGCGGAGCGCTCTATGCAGACATGAAAGTTAAATTTGACAAAGAGATTTACGGATTCATTACTGGTTTAGGTGGAAGGGACATCACTCCAGAAGCACTAACCGAGATTTATGAAAAAACCAAAAATGGTCCTGAAAAAGCAGTCACATGGATTGGACTTAAGGAGGAATAAAAATGGTGGACATTCCTGATAAAAATTTATTAGCACCAGGACACAGAGGATGTGCTGGTTGTGGAGCATCTATTGCTGTTAAACTAGCTTTAAACGCATTAGGTGAAAATACCGTAGCTGTTTCTGCTACAGGTTGTCTTGAAGTTATGACTACACCATACCCAGAAACCGCATGGGAAATTCCATTCATTCACGTAGCATTCGAAAACTCCGGTGCAGTTGCATCCGGTGTTGAAAGTGCACTTAGAATTCAAGGAAAAGACGACGTTAATGTAGTTGCTTTCGGTGGTGACGGAGGAACTGTAGATATCGGTCTGCAATCCTTATCCGGAGCTATGGAAAGAGGACACAACATGACATACATCTGTTATGACAACGAAGCATACATGAACACAGGTATTCAAAGAAGTGGGGCTACCCCATATGGTGCAAGCACTACTACTTCACCAAGCGGTGTAGCAAGTTTCGGTGAAGACAAACCTAAGAAAAACATGCCTATGATTATGGCTGCACACGGAATACCATACGTTGCAACCGCTTCAATCGCATATCCTGAAGATTATGTCAACAAAGTCAAAAAGGCTGCAGAAACCAAAGGTCCTGCATACATCCACTTGCAACAACCATGTACAACCGGTTGGGGATTCCCTTCAGAAAAGACAATCGAAATGGGTAGATTGGCTGTAGAAACTGGATCCTGGATTTTATATGAAATTGTGGACGGCAAATTCGAAATCACATACAGGCCTGAAGAAAGAAAACCTGTTAAAGAATACTTGGCTCCACAAAAAAGATTCAGACACTTGAACGATGAAATCGTTGAAAAAATCCAAAAATATGTTGACGCAGAGTGTAAAGAACTAGGCTTATAAGGTGATACGATGGAAAGTATTGTTGTAAACAGCAATTTATGTGACGGATGCCTCAACTGTTCAAATATGTGTGCATCAATCCATAGTGCTAGCAGAATAAAAATTATAGAATATGATTCTTCCTTTTATTCCATTGTATGCCAACATTGTGAAAGCGCACCATGTATAAAAATCTGTCCGACCGAAGCAATAACCGACGAAGGCGTCGATACGGAAAAATGTATCGGCTGCGGATTATGTGTAATGGTCTGTCCATTCGGTGCAATGACTTTCCAATCAAAAGTTGCTGAAAAATGTGACCTCTGTGCTGACAGAGAAGAAGGACCTGCATGTATCAAAGCATGTACCAAAAGGGCTATTACTGTTGCTGATCCTGAAAAGGTCAAAGCCAAAAACCAAGAGAAATACTTGGCCAAGATGGCAGGATTATACGAACCTGATAGCTCAAAAGGCGGCTTTGTCCATGTGATAACAAGTCAAGCAAGAGCAAGACTTGTTTTGGATGAATAGTAAAATTATGTTTAAATCAGGAAACTGTACTGAATGTACAACCTGTGGAAGTTGTCAACAAACACCAAATGTTGACACTCCAACCTTATTTTGTATGAATTGCCAACCATCGGAAGCACCATGCCTATTGGCCTGTAAGGAGAATGCCATTGAGGTATTGGGCGGAGCCATCACAATCAACGGTGAAAAGTGCACCAGGTGTGGGGACTGCGTTGAAGTATGTCCAATTGGTGTAATAAAAATTTAAATATTTTTAAAACCAAAAATAACATTAATTGATTTTACAAGGTTTTTAATTTGATTACTAAAGATGTTATTAAGGATACCGTTTATGAACTTTACAAACAGGCCGTTATCGTCCTTGGTGATGATGTGAAAAAATCACTTGAAGATGCGCTTAAAATTGAGGAACATGACCTTGCAAGGCTGAATATTGAAGCTATCTTGAAAAATATCGAACTTGCAGAAGAAAAGGGAATTCCGATGTGTCAGGATACAGGTTTGCCTGTTGTTTTTGTCAAGTTGGGTAATGTTGAAGTTGAAAATTTACGTGAAGGAATCGAAGAGGGAATCAAAAAGGCCACAAAGGAAATCCCAATCAGGCCAAACATAGTCGATCCGCTGACACGTGAAAACACAAACGTCAATGTTGGAGACTACATCCCTCCGATTGACATTGAACTGATTGATGAGGATTATCTGGAAATTACAATTCTTCCAAAGGGATTCGGTTCAGAAAACAACAACGCATTGAAAATGGCATTGCCTGCCGAAGGAATTGAAGGCATCAAGGAATTTGTAGTCGAATCAGTTCTCAAGGCCAAAGGAAAACCATGCCCTCCAACCGTAGTGGGAGTTGGAATTGGCGGAACCTCCGATTTATGCTTAAAACTGGGCAAAAAGGCATTGCTTGGAAAGGTTGGTGAAAGAAATCCTGACCCTGAAATAGCCAAACTGGAACAGGAAATACTTGATGAAATCAACGCATCTGGAATTGGTCCGATGGGTCTTGGCGGAAAAACAACAACATTGGATGTGAAAATCCTGAAGGCACACACCCATACCGCAGGATTGCCGATTGGCGTTTGCATACAATGCTGGGCCGATAGGCATGCAACAACAAAAATATATGATGATTAGTTTTAAAACTAATCCAATTTTCTCTTTTTTTATCTGAAAGACCTTGGAGTTGTAGGTCGTGGAATGTTATCATGGAATTCGACAGCAACATCCATCATCTCAACGGAAATGTCACCTATTCTTTTGAACGCCTTGATAACCCTGAACAAGTAAATGAAATAGTTTGAACGTTCCTTTTCATCGAAAGAGCTTTCTGCCATCTGGGTTGCAATCAAGTTAATGGCCTTGGACTGCATGATATGGATTGTCTCCTCAAGTTCTGTCAAGTCATCCTTAAGCTCGGTTTTCCCTTCGATGAACGCTTTCATTGCCAGACGAATCATGGCTTGGGCTGTCTTATACATTTTCTTCAATTTTTTCAAGATGTTTTCGTCGACCTCATAAACGTCGTTGATGACGAATTTGGCGATGTGGCCGCAATAGTCCCCGATACGCTCCAAATCATAGGCGATTTCATTGTAAAGAAGTGATTTTGAGATTTCTGAATTGTAATTGATGCTGACAATTGTCTCCACTGAGGTCCTTATCTTTTCAACCATGTTGTTTGTGGCGTAATCCATTTCCAACGCCTTGCTGGCCATATCCTTGTCATATTCAACAATTGCCTCAAATGAAGTTTCAAGCTGTGAGTGAACATGCTTTGCCATGTTTGCCAACATGTCGTTTATCAATACGTTTCCGGTGGTGTTTCTGGTGTTTGAGTAATCCCCAACGGACTCAACGATTTCCTCATAGTTTTTCAAATCTATCATGTAGGCTCTTTTGATGGTGCCGTCCTTAACAAGGGGCTGTAAAAGCTGAGTAACATATCTTCGGGTGATTCCCAACCTTTCGGCAATCTCATCCTGTGTTGAAGGGTTCTCATATAAAATAAGGTCCAAAATCTCCTTCAATGTCTTGTCTCTTTTACTCATAAGCATCCCTACTTCTTGTAGTCATCCAACAAATCATTGGATTCGAATTGAATATTATCGAAAGATTCATTTATGCCCGGATTATTTTTATTCATGTCAATGTCCTTTTTGAACTGGACATCTGCTTCGTATTTCTCCATATTGGCTTTTTCATGACTTTTAGTGTGGACATATTCTCGTTTTTTGTTATACTCAAAGTCTTCATGCTTTTTGGAATGATGTTTCTTGCCTGCATTCTCCTTTGAGAAGTTTTCCTCATTGATTTTATGCTTTGTAATCCTGAATTCCTTTTCAGACCCTCTTGCTGACAATAGGATTTTAACAATCACATATACAATCAACACCAATGCGATAATTGCTATTGGCAAATCAAAGTAAGTAAAAACAACATCATAGAGGTTTGTAATTCTATTCTCAAGGTCTACGAAACCCCTGGCAAGGAATATGATTCCTACAAATGCTATGATAACGCCATGACCTTTCTTTATGATATCCGGCTTTAGCACCAATGGATAAACACTGATGATAAGCATTGCAACTCCCAAAATCCTATACAGGTTGTTGTTTGCCAGATTCTGAAGTGACAGGAATACACTAAGGAATGTATGTGGCAAAATTCCAGCCTCAGACAATAAAGCAAAGATCAGCAACAGTTGAATCAATGCAATCACTGCAAGAGGGAATACGTATGCAACCTCCCATTCGAACTTGTGGCTGAATGTGGCTTGCTCAACAGGCTGTTCCAACATCTCTGAAAGTGTATTATATAGAACAGATGAAATAACGGACCCGATTACAGTACCTGCAACTCCTAAAACAGAAGTTAAAATAGCAACAAATGCTGAAATGCATCCCACCAATATGATTTTCTTATAGTTCATCAGTTCCACCTTGAGAGTTTAATTCAAAATTAATAATATATTATTTTATTTTATAATAATTTAAAGTTTAAGGTATATGCCAAAAAAACCTTACTTCAAAACAACCCGAAAACGCCTATCTTTTAATTTTAAACATTGAAAGGACTTGAAATTGTTAAAATTATTAAAAAAAATAGTTCGAAAGCCTTAGGGGGGATTCGAACCCCCGACTTCTACCTTACCAAGGTAGCGCTCTACCAGCTGAGCCACTAAGGCAAAATAAAACGGGAAAAATATAAATAGTGCATGGGAAGGGATTCGAACCCTCGAAGGCCTATGCCAAAGGATCTTAAGTCCTTCCCCTTTGGCCGCTCGGGCACCCATGCATACAATAGTAATATTTATTTACATAGTATTTAAATGTTACCCTATTTCAACATTTTAAAGAAAAAAATTTAAAAACTATAATGTAATATTGTTTGACCAACTATTTAAATATTAAGATAATCAAATATTGATACAATAATCAAAAAATGGTGTATTAATTGAAAGTAGATATGGAAGAATGTGGAGTTTGTGAAGATTGCATTGATGTGTGTATGGAAGAGGCTATTGAAAGAAGAGCATACACCATTATTATTGACGCGTCAAAATGCGATAACTGTGGAGAATGTGTGGACGTTTGTCCAGTGGGCGCAATTTACGAAGATTAGGTTTGAACATGAAGAAATTTACCATTATAGACTATCTCATCATAATACTAGTGATATGTGCCGTGATTTTTGCCTTTATACATATCACCAACGATGACTCATCAGATCTGCAGAAGACAGCATTTGACGAATCCACAGTGAACAAGATACCTGACACTTATCTTAAATATTATAAGGAAGGTTATATTGTAAACGCAACCGTTGAAGGTTTAAATGCCACAAACAATGAGTCCGTAACCCTTAGCGGCACCGTCATTTGGGAAGACGACAACGGCGGTGGAGATGTGATATTGCTAATCGAATCAGAAGGCAAGACCTACACCGCAGGATTATACAGATACAATCCGAATGCGGACATCTACATTGACAACATCATTCTTGAAAGCAACGGCGAGAAATATAAAAACCTTACTGAAATCAAGGTCAAACCAGAAGAAATCAGCAGCTTGAACGATTTGATTTCCGGCATATCTAACGATACCAATTATGAGATTTCAACAAAAGTGGCCGTTGACTCAATCAGTCCTACCCAAATTCAAAAGATGACAAACAAGCTATCCGAAGACGGTCGCATGTCCATAAAATCAGATAACGGCAAAATGGATAGCAGAATAATAATTACAAGAGCCACAAAAGAAAATATAAATGATGTTAATTCTATTTTAGGAAACATTAATGGAATTAGTGATGAAATTACAATCAGAATTTATGACAGCACAGATGATCAGATCAACGCCATCAAGGACAAATATGACGTCATAAATATCAGAACGTTTTAAGTTGTGTATTCCATGAGCTTGATTTATTCCGGTTTAACCTCAATATTCAATAAAATCAGTGATGAACTTCGCAAATCATTCTTATTTACAACAATCTTTTCCATATTGGAATTCATTGAAGACCAGTGGGTCAACAGTTATTTCAAAAGGTTTTATCCGGATGAAAACTTCCTAAACTTCCTGAACAAAAACATCATCCTGAAGGAACACATATTCAATCCGTTGATTGTGCTTTTTTTGTTTGCGATATTCCTGATACTGTCACTCAATCCGCCGTCCACCAGTTTGGTCATCACGCTGATTATCGCATTCGTCGGATTTTTTATCGGATCTGCAATAATTCCAAGGCACGTCCCCATTAGAGAAGTCGTTCATTTCAATAGAAAGGACATATATTCCATTGGATTCTGCTTGATGTTAATAAGTATCGTATTTTTCTTCATAAGCGTCGCTTCCGTTGGAGGAATTCCGCTTTTAAAGCCTTCAATCAGATATCTCCTGAAACCTGCATTTACCATGCCGGTATTTTTAATCATTCCCGGCACATGCCTGATGGCCGGTGCCTACCTGAAGGATTATCAGGACAATGAGATTACCCGTTCACAGGCAAGATTCAGATTCATTTTTCTGCTGGTTATTGACTGTGCATTTTTATTGCTTTTAGGTTATAGGACACCACTACTTGCAGCATTTCTCATCATAATTATCATGGGTTTCTATGGAAATATCGTTTCATTATGGGAAGTTGTGGTTGGCGCGTTGATTGGTATAGGTGCAATAATCGGAATTGGTTATTTTCGTTCACTTGGGGAGATGACAATAACCTCATCAACAAGTCCGTTTTACACACTTCAGTCAAGGGCAGATTTCACGCTGCACGTTTTGAACCTCCTAGACTTCATCGGAGGCAACTTCGGCCTGACACACGGACACCTCCTGGCAAGCTCCATTCCAGGCAGCGATCTGGGACCTAGGATGATGGTCGGAAAGCTCATCGCATGGAGAACTGAGGTCACAGTAACACCAACACTCATCGGCCAGATGGTGGTTGACTTTGGAAAGGTTGGAGTGTTCGTTGAAATGTGCCTTCTCGGATTCGTTTTGGGAATCGGATTTAAAATAATGCAAAAGACAAGAGACTTTTTCTACATTGGAATCTACTCACTTATTTTAACCTACTCAATTTTAGGAATTGAAACAGGAATTTTAGACATTCAAGTCCTGATTTACTTTATCATAGCCGTTTTCATCTACTTAACTTGCGTCAAACGCTCTTTTTATAATTAGTAATACTGAACTTCAAAATAATCATGCAAAAGTATTAATTTTGTATTACTATTTTTTAAAAATAATACTAAAAAGTATTACTTTAATAACATTTATATATCTTTATTTTTTTTAATATAAAATGTCAAGGATTAAAAAGGGATTAATACCATTTAAACATGATAAAATCCGAAATTAACTTGATATTACTAAAAAGAATAAAATATATTACCTTTAAGTAATACTTTATTTATAAGCAAAGGTGAAAAAGTATTACCAAAACATAAATGGAGGAATGAATTTGCACATACCTGACGGATTTATACCTATAGCACAATGTCTAGTATACTATGTAATCTTGATTGTTGCATTGTACTTCTCAGTGAAATGGGCAAGATCCAACTTAGATGAAAAACGTATACCTCTTTTAGCAGTTCTCGCAGCAGGTATCTTTGCAATCATGTCCATGAACATGCCAATTCCATTTGGTACAAGTGGTCACATGGTTGGGGGCGCATTAGTTGCTATCGTATTCTTAGCACCTGAAGCTGCCGTATTAGTATTCACTGTTGTTTTACTCATCCAAGCATTAATCTTTGGTGACGGAGGTATTACAGCTTTAGGAGCAAACGTATTGAACATGGCAATCGTTGGAGGTTTTGTCGGTTTATACACCTTCAAAGGATTGCAAGGAGCAATTGGAAAATACCCAGCAGCAGGAATTGCAGCATGGTTGGCAACTGTAATCGCAGCACTTGCATGCGCAATCGAAATGGGTATTGCAGGAACATTCCCAATGAATATCGGTATCCCATCAATGGTTTTATATCACTTCTTCATTGGTATAATCGAAGCAGTATTGACTGTGATTGTTCTTGCAGCATTAGACAAATTTAGACCAGACTTATTGGCATGGAACCAAGGAGATGCATAATATGGAGAAAAAAGATATGACTTTAATTGGAGTTGCACTCTTAATATGTGTTATAATCTGTGTTCTTTCACCATACATAGCATCCGGTGACCCTGACGGATTAGAAAAATCCGCTGAAGATTCCGGAGTTGCTGAAGACTTTTCAGTAGAAGAAATCAATGGAATCCCTGATGCAATATTCCCAGATTATGCATTTGCAAATGACCCTGATAACCAAGTATTACAAATTGTTGCACTGGTTATCGGTGCGATCGTTACCCTAGCATTAGGTTATGCGGTTGCTGAAGTTGTAAGAAGTAGAAATTAAATATTTAATTTCTATTTTTTCCCTTTTTTTAAAAGTAATTGAAATTTACTAAAATGTAATAAAGCAAATAATAATATATCATAATTTTTTAATATTTAATCAGTGAATAATTATGGCAGATATAACACAGATTATCAGATTTGATGACTTGGCATCACAGAATAGCCCCATCCACAATTTAGAGGGTCGGATCAAATTAATATCTACTGTTTTTATCATATTGGTCTGTGTTATCAGCAAAGAGATATTCATACCTATTATTTTGGAAATCCTGTTGTTGGTTATACTGAAAATAGCCAACCTATCATATGCAGATTCCTTTAAAAGATTACTGATGCTGCTTCCTTTTGGAGGAGCAATAATAATATTTCAGCCGTTCATACAGCCTGGAAATATTCTTTGGAGTTATTCATGGCTACATGTTACCGATGTTGGGCTTAATTGGGCAATATTGCTTCTGGTGAGAATGATTGTGACATTGACAGCAATCATCATCTATTCCTCAACAACACCGCTTCAGGAAATGGCCAGCTCATTTAGAAAACTGAAAATGCCAAGAGACCTGGCAATGATACTGTCAATCATGGTCAGATTCCTATTCCTGTTTGTGGACGAGCTTGCAGCAATCAGAAAAAGCCAAAAGTCAAGGAATTTCAGCATACATTCCAAAAACACCCCTTATAAATGGAGGGTCAAACAGGTCGGATATACAATAGGAATGATGTTCTTGAAGGCATATGAACAGGGAGAGCGGGTCCACAAGAGTATGGTCAGCCGTGGCTTTTCGGATGCTTCCGAAATGTTTGATGAAAAGAGATCCCCTGAAAAGAGCGATTACCTCTACCTTCTAACAATAATCGCCATAGTTATTGTGCTTGAAATAATCATATTCAAATACTCCGGACAATTAGGTTACTTTGGACAAAATTTAGCAATTAATTAGGTGAAAAAATGGAACAGATACATTTAGAGACAAAAAACTTATCTTTTACTTATCCTGACGGAACACAAGCTTTGAAGAATGTCAACATTCAAATCAAGAAAGGTGAAAAGATTGCTATCATGGGACCTAACGGTGCGGGCAAATCAACATTGTTCTCCCATTTTAACGGTTTGACAGAACCTACATCCGGCCACGTTGAGATAGACGGAGAAAAAATTGTTTTTGAACGTGATGAGCTGCTTAAGGTTAGGCAGAAAGTTGGAATTGTGTTCCAGGATCCAAATGACCAGCTGTTTGCACCTACCGTCAAGGAGGATGTTGCATTCGGACCCATGAATTTGGGCCTTGAGTATGATGAAGTTAAAAGAAGAATCTCCGAATCCCTTGAGATGGTGGGCATGAGCGGCTTTGAGGACAAGACCCCTCATCATTTAAGTGGAGGCCAACAGAAAAGGGTTGCCATTGCAGGAATTGTTGCAATGAGACCTGAAATAATGATTCTTGATGAGCCGACTGCAGGGCTTGACCCTGAAGGTGTGGACAAGGTACTGGACATCCTGAACAATTTGAATAAGGAAGGAATAAGCATTGTAATCTCATCACACGACATCGAGATGGTCAATCACTTTGCGGACAAGATTTACGTATTGTATGACGGACAAATCATAGCCTCAGGAGACAAGCACCAAATATTTTCTGATAAGGAATTGCTGAAAAAGGCTCATTTAAAGGCACCTGTGACAACTGAAATACTGTATAAACTAAAAGAAAAAGGATTTGATGTCGATACTGAGAAGATAAGTATCGATGAGACAGTTGAAGAGATAATTAAAAGTAAAAAAAATTAATTTGTTGATTTTCTGTTTCTGAGCTTGTCCTTAATTTTTGTGATAAACTCAAATTCCTGATCAAGTTCTGGGGAATTTGCAAATCCGCAGTTAGGGCAATGGTAACTGTTGCAGTTATGCTTGCCGCAACTTGAACATCCTCTGTTTTCCAATTGGGTTTCATCAAACTCGAAACCGCACATTCTGCATTTCATTATATAACACCGTTAATAAAATTAGATTAAAAAAATAAATGAAAAGATTGAAGTTTATTCGACTTCAATATTTTCAGCTTCTTCTTTACGAAGACAAACGTCATATCCTTTAACACTCATTTCGATTGGATTTCCGAAGGTAGCTACTTTTTTAACAGTGATTTTTGCACCTTTAACAAAACCCATACCTAATAAGTGTCTTCTTAAATCAACATCGCCGGATTCATGGTATTTTACCAAAGTAACTGTTTCTCCCGGCTTAACTTCCTTTAAAGTTCTCATTTTATCACCAAAATTATAATAATTTGCAATAAATTTTTAGGTATACTTAACTTTGTAGCAAGTAATATATAAATATTTAGTTATGACTAAAAATTTAAAAAATGGATGATTTTAAAAATCATCCCTTTTATCCAAATCCTGCTAACAAACCAACATTGTAAATCAGGAAGGAAACGATATATGCTGTTACCAATGTAATGGCACACATGGTTGCTGCCCATTTATAACTGTTGGTTTCTTGTTTGATAGCACCAATAGCTGCGAAACATGGAGTGTATAGTAAAGTAAATGCCATAAATGCGTATGCAGACAACGGAGTGAAAGTATCATGTACCAATTGGGTGATACCCTCTTCGTCATCCTCTTCCATACCAGCTAAAGTACCGAAGGTTGCAACTACCACTTCTTTAGCAGCCAAACCTGCAATAATAGCTACTCCAGCTTGCCAGGTTCCAAATCCTAATGGTGCGAAAATTGGAGCGATTGCACCACCGATCATACCTAACACACTGTCAGCTGATCCGAATTCAACACCTAATGGGAATATGCTTAAAGCCCATAGCACGATGGAACAGGCAAGGATAATAGTACCTGCTTTTCTTAAGAATCCTTTTACTTTTTCCCATGTGTGTAAGAGCACACCTTTAACGGATGGAACTTTGTAGGTTGGAAGTTCCATTACAAATGGAGTGGAGAGACCTTTAAACATTGTCCTTTTGAGGATTGCTGCCACGATAAGTGCCACAACAATACCTAACACATATATTGACAATAAGATTGCACCGTGGTTGGCCTCAAAGAATGCGGCAATAAAGATTGCATAGATAGGCAATCTTGCGGTACAGGACATGAATGGAACAAGCATCATTGCTAGCATACGGTCCCCTTCGTTTTCCATTGTTCTGGTTGCCATAATAGCTGGCACACCACAACCGAATCCTAAAATCATAGGGATGAAAGCCTTACCGTGAAGGCCCACTAATTTGTGCATGAATATGTCCAAAGTGAATGCAGCCCTTGCGAGGTATCCGCAGTCTTCCAGAATACTCAAGAACAGGAACATCAGGATAATGATAGGCAAGAAAGTGAGAACTCCACCTACTCCTCCGATGATACCGTCACAGATGAATGATGCGAGGTATTCATTGGCAATGAAGCTTCCAACCCATTCGGCCAACATTCCGAATGCCTGGTCAATCATGTCCTGGAACGGAGCGCCCAGGGTGTATGTGAACTGGAACATTGCATACATGATTACGAGGAAAATAGGAATCGCTAAAATCCTGTTGGTGACAATCTTATCTATCTTATCTGTAGTGGTTTCCTTTTCTACGGCAGGTTTTTTAACGGCTTCTGCCATTAAACCACCGATAAATGCATATCTTGCGTTTGCTACAACCTCTTCAGCTCCTTCGTTGAAAATAGTGTGAAGGTGTCCTGCTACCTTATCGGTTTCTGTCATGATAGCGGACTTTTGAGAGGATCCTTGTACTTTTTCTATTACAATTGGGTCTTTTTCTAATAATTTGATTGCAGTCCATACTGATGGAACATCAAGTAAATTACTGTCCTTTTCGATTAAAGCCTGCATATCGCCCAAATGCTCTTTCAATTCATTTCCGTATGATAGTTTTGCACTTGTGTCAATTGGGTTTGCGGCCTGCTTTTCAACGGTTGACAACAATTCATCGAAACCGTCACCGGTTTTTGCGTTGATTTCAACAACCGGAAATCCTAGCAATTCACTCATTAATTTTACATCAATGATATGATCTTTTTTCTTTGCAAAATCGTTCATGTTAAGAGCCATTACAAGGTTGGCCCCTAATTCCATCATTTGAACTGTTAAATATAAGTTACGTTCTAGATTAGCAGCATCCACAACGTTTATAATAACATCAGAGCCGTCATCTACAATGAAATCTCTTGATACGATTTCTTCCATAGAATGAGCACTTAATGCATAATTACCTGGCAAATCAATGACATCATAGTCATAGCTTCCATGTTTGAAATGACCTTCTGCCCTTTCGACAGTCTTTCCGGGCCAGTTACCAACATGTTGGCGCATACCAGTTAATCCATTAAAAACAGTAGTCTTACCCACATTCGGGTTTCCTGCTAATCCTACTATTAATTTTGTCATTAACCATTCTCCCGTGTATTAACTTGATGAATAATACCTTTCTTGAAAAATATTATTCATTACTAAAAAAATTTTTTAGTTTAAGTCCTAATAAAATAAAAATTAGGTTTGCCTAAACAATTATTATATTATGATTTTTTGATATATAAATATTTAGGTATGCCAAAGTTTTTCCTTTAGTGATGAAGTTGGTGTCAATTATATTAAACGAAATCATTATTAAAAAAAAAGAAATGTATTATCTGTTTGGAGGGATTTTAGACTATCCGAATCCTAAAAACAGTCCAACATTGTAAATCAGGAACGAAACGATGTAAGCGGTCACAATTGTTATTGCACACATGGTCAACGCCCATTTATAGCCATTGGTTTCATGCCTAATGGCACCTATTGTACCTATACATGGCACATATAGCAATGTGAATGCCATGAATGCATACGCTGATAGGGGAGTGAAAAGGTCATGGAGCACATGATTCATTCTGCCGGTGTTCTCATCCCCTTCCATGCCTGAAATGGTACCGAAGGTTGCAACCACAACTTCCTTGGCCGCAAGCCCTGAAATTATTGCCACAGTGGCCTGCCAGGTTCCAAATCCTAACGGAGCGAAAATCGGAGCGATGAAGTTACCAATCATGCCCAGGTAACTTTCTGCGGACGCATACTTAACGCCTAATGGGAACATGCTTAAAGCCCACAATACCATGGAACAGACCAGAATAACTGTACCTGCCTTTCTTAAGAATCCTTTTACCTTTTCCCAAGTGTGCAGCAATACACCTTTAATGGAAGGAACCTTATATGATGGAAGTTCCATTACAAACGGAGTGGACAGTCCTTTAAACATTGTCCTTTTAAGAATTGCCGCAACAATGAGGGCCACAAGAATTCCCAACACATACATTGACAAGAGGATTAGTCCATTGTGTTCGGTGAAGAATGCTGCAATGAACACCGCATAAATCGGCAATCTGGCTGTACAGGACATGAATGGCACAAGCATCATTGCAAGCCTCCTGTCGTCCTCATTTTCTAATGTCCTTGTCGCCATGATGGCCGGCACGCCACAACCGAATCCCAAAATCATTGGAATGAAGGCCTTTCCGTGAAGTCCGACCAGCTTATGCATGATAATGTCCAATGTGAATGCAGCCCTTGCAAGATAGCCGCAGTCCTCCAGGACACTCAAGAATAAGAATATGATTATGATAATCGGCAAGAATGTGAGAACGCCTCCAACACCTCCAATCACAGCATCACAGATGAATGATTCAAGATATGGATTTGATATGAAACCTGCCGCAAAATTAGCAAGAATTGTAAAAAACTGAGCAATCAAGTTCTCAAATGGTTCTCCTAAAGTGTATGTGACCTCAAACATTAAAAACATGAGTATGAAAAAAATCGGAATCGCCAGGATCCTGTTTGTGACTATATTGTCAATCCTATCGCTGATTGTTTCAGTTTCAACGGCAGGCCTTTCAACGGCTTCGGCCATCAAACCGTCAATGAATGCATACCTTGCATTGGCAACTACCTCTTCGGGACTTTCCTTAAAGACATCGTAAAGGTGCTTTGACACCTTATCTGATTCTATGAAAATTTCAGAAGAGTATTTGGATTTTTGAACCTTTTCAATTACAATGCTGTCCTTTTCAAGCAGTTTGACTGCTGTCCAGATTGAAGGCACATCCATCAGGGAATCATCCTTTTCTATTACCTCTTGAATTTCCCTTAAATGGCCTTTTATCTCATTACCGTAGGATAGCTTTACACTGGAATCTATTGGATTTGCAGCCTGTTTTTCAACGGTTGTCAACAGCTCATCGATGCCTTCGCCTGTCTTGGCATTGATTTCGATGATTGGAAAACCTAATAATTCACTCATCAGGTCTATATCGATGATATGTTTCTTTTTCTTTGCAAAATCATTCATGTTAAGGGCCAATACGAGATTTGCCCCCAATTCCATCATTTGAACTGTCAAATACAAATTGCGTTCCAGATTGGCGGCGTCGACCACATTGATGATTACATCTGAGTCATCGTCCACAATGAAGTCTCTTGAAACGATTTCTTCGATAGAATGAGCGCTCAATGCATAATTTCCCGGCAAATCAATAAGATTATATTCATATTCGCCATGCTTGAAATGGCCCTCTGCCCTTTCGACAGTCTTTCCAGGCCAGTTACCAACATGCTGGCGCATACCGGTCAATCTATTGAAAACCGTAGTTTTTCCGACGTTAGGATTTCCAGCCAATCCCACAATTAACTCTGACACCAATAATTCCTCAATTTAAATTCAATAGCTCAGCTCAATAGCATATTATTATATTCAATTTATTTTATTTAAAATAGTAATACTAATGATGATTTCATTTTATAAATAGTAATAATGTAAGAAAATTTAGGTATACCTAAAAAATAGAAAGCTTTATATACTATGGCAACCAACTTTAATACAAGTGACATAAATTTAGGTATACCTAAATTTCACTTAAACACATACAGTCAATAAATACAATCTCTAAAAAAAATTAAATTAGTTTTCCACAATTTTCTAATTTAATTAAAAGGAAAATCAATCTGCCAGATTTTCCGAAAATTCTTCAATTGGTGTTTTGACTCTCCTCCAAATTGTAAAACACCAATTATTATCTATTTTTCTAATATCCCTCACCGTCATAGGTGTAAGGATCATCGTAAATTTCCTCATCCCAATAGTTATACTCAATATAGTCATCGATTTCCTGGTTCAGTCCCCAATTATGGTCATCGTAATATGTATAAGGATCAAAATCGTTTTTTACATTGACATTTTTGGTCTTTTTGGCTTTTTTGTAATGGGAATCACCAAAGAACTTGACCTTGACATTGTATTTGCCCACATCATACTTCACGCGGATTCCATGGCCATATTGCTTGTAAACCCATTTATAGTTGCCGTGCTTATCGGTGATTGTGAAGTTTACCATTCCATTGGAATTGATTTCATGGCCCCTCTTATCGACTATCTTGATTGTGATGTAACCCTTATTGTCAAATACACAGTCATCAGTGGATACTTTAATTTTAACCTTTTCCTTTGCAAAAACCGGACTTGCAAGTAAAATGAACACCGCAAGGATTGCAAAAATGATGATGATTTTTTTATCCATAATAATCACTGTGCTTAATTTGTTACAAATACTATTTAAGTATTGATATTTAATATATTAACAAGTGATTTTATGATAGAATATGACGATATAATAAATGATTCTCCATTCATTGTTAACCATTTGATTTCATTAAGTAAGACACATGATTTTTACATAAACAAGTACATTAAAAGCGAAACGGAAATCCTGCCAAGCCAATACTACATGTTACTATTTTTATATTATGAAATGGGAGAAACCCAGTCCGATATTGCCAAGGCCTGCCTCATGGACAGAAGCGGGATTTCAAGGGCATTCAAGGATTTTGAAGAAAAAGGACTGATTACTCGGGAAGTTGATGAGAACAATAAGAGAGCATACAAAATCAATTTAACAAAAAAAGGAATAGAAACAGCCGAATTCATCATCCAAAAGGAAAAGGAATGGGATGAGATGATTTGTGAAGAGTTTGACATATCCCACGATGAATTGCTTAAGATATTGTCAAAGGTCTCACTAAAATCACTTGAATTCAACCGAGAACACTTCTAGTCATATCCTTCAGACTCAAGATAATCGTCAATGTCATAATTGTCCCCATACTCATAATGATCATAATAAGCTCCAGGGTCAGTTCTGGATAAAGTGTCCCTATCGGGAATGACCGTGTGATAGTGATTTGAACCACCTGTTGAATAGCTGCTGCTTGTTTGCTGATATGTCGGCGGGAAATCAGACTGGTTCAATCCGAGTATGCTGTAAAGCAATACTGATTCCGGACAAGCTATCTCATCAGTATTTATGATTATTCCATACACCGCATTCTCTTCTGGAAAATGTACCAAGAAACACTCACCTTTCATCGAATCAAGGCTATCGGAAATATATCTAATTACAGAATCGTCTGAAATGCTTGGATAATTATCGGGAGCATCTTTCCAGACAATCATATACCCATGATTTCCATAGGCATCCACGTAAGATATGTTTCTGGCATTTCGCCATGACAGTTCCTGGCCCAGATGAGTTTTAAAATCCCCATCGGAAATGGCTTTTTCTTCCAGTTTCAAGCAATCGTCCAATGTGGCAATCAAGACACCATCCTTTCCGATATCCTCCACAATCTCATCACCGAAACTCGCTTGGGAGGGCGGAACAATCATGTTAATCACAGAGCCGACGACGAAGCTGACGACGATTGTCGCTATCAGCAACGCCAATAAGAAAACTGCGATTTTTTTAGGGTTGGACATAATATTATATTAATATGTTACCCACATTTAAATATATTCACAATATTTCAAATTCAAAGCAATATTGTCCTATCGCTTAAACAAGCTTTAAATAAGACGTTATGTAATTAATGAGTATGATTGAATTGGTTATTGCCTGTTTCATAGGCATATTGATTGGCACAACAACCGGAATGATTCCTGGAATTCATGTCAATACAGCCGGTGCAATACTTTTTGCATCCTCATCGTTCCTATTGACGTTCCTATCGCCGGAATTCCTCTGCGTTCTGATGGTGTCCATGTCGATAGCTCATGCGCTGATAGAGTTCATCCCATCGATGCTATTGGGGGTTCCTCAGGAGGGAACAGCAACATCAATCCTTCCGGGACACCGAATGGTCTTGCAGGGCAGGTCAAAAGAAGTAATTAGGGTGGTGTCCGTCGGAGGATTTGGCGGGATAATGGTGACAATCCTGATGCTTCCCCTGTTTACAATAGCCCTGCCGACACTGCATGAGGCGACAAAACCGTTCACATGGATTATACTGCTGACAGCATCGATTTATTTGACGTATCGGCTCACCGCAAATTACCGGGACTTCATATGGTCCCTGCTATTGTTTATTCTGTCGGGAATACTTGGCTGGATCCTTTTCCAAACGCCGATATCCTCCGGAATCACTTTGATGTGCACATTTTCAGGACTTTTTGGAATAAGCACCATACTCTTCAGCCTAAACGATTCCTCAACAATACCTCACCAGAACCCCTTTTACGAACTCGACATTGATTACAACAAGTTCAAAAGCATATTCGCAGGCGGAATAACCGGTGCGATACTTGGATTCCTGCCTGGTTTCGGACCTGCACAGGGAACGGTGATAGCCCAGGCCGCAAGCGGTGCAAGTGACAATGATGATGACGATACTGTGAATTTTCTTTTGGCCACTTCAGGATTGAACGTTTCCGACTGCCTGTTTTCACTTATTGCAATCTATATTATAGGAAACCCACGAAGCGGAATAGCAGTCTACATGTCCTACCTGATTTTTGAGATGAGCGTCAATCACCTGGCAATATTCATCTTCGCATCACTTATTGCAGTGTCCGTTTCGCTGGTGCTGTCGCTGAAATTGGGCGATTCCTTCTCGAGACTTATGGGTGGCGTTGATTATAGGAAGCTCTCGATAGGAGTGATATTGCTTCAGGTCATAATCCTATACGTTTTCATTTTCTATTACAAGGCACCGGTTTTTTATATGACCTTGGCACTGGTGACTTCAATTGCGATGGGAATGCTGCCCCATTACATTGGAATCGGAAAATCCCATCTGATGGGCGTTTTAATCATTCCTGCAATTGTTATCTATTTCCAGATGTTCATCTAAATTATGACAACGTTATCGGCCATTTTTTCTGCCTTTTGCTTGATTTCCTCAATATCCATTCCAGGAAATGCATCTATTACGCATAAATCGACATTGCCACTTTCAAATTCCTCAAATGGCTGGTTGAATATCTCATAACCCTCTGTAATGTCATTTATCTTAAGATTGTTTTCAAGGGCATTTATCATTTCAGGGTTTATATCATTGAATAAAACTTTTTCAAATCCGTATTTGAGCAGGTAGATTCCCAATGCACCCAGTCCACACATTCCGTCAATGGCTGTGCCCTTTTTAATCTTGTTATTAACGAGATAATTATGTAGCCTAACCAACTTTTCCTCTGTGGTGGTTGCAACCTCAATGTGATGTTTTGACTGGCTCTTGACAATAACAAGCTTTTCATGAAGCAGGGTCCTCATGACGTTCATCTGTGTGTCATCACCCTCAAGTATTTCGAAGTGATTGATTTGGGAATCCCTGTCGGCCTGTCCGACTATGCTCTGAGGACTTCCCTTAAGGACACATTCAACTTCAGGAACCTCATCAATCAGCCTTGCGGCAACATCCTTTGTGAAATCCGGATGGAGCAGAATCAATGTCTTTTCTCCAATGAACTGCGGGTTCAAGCTGCTGTAGTAGAAATTTGATAGCGGAACCGGAGAGTTTCTTCTCAGTGTGGCCTTTTCCGGCACAATTTCTGATTCGATCATTATTTTCAGGATATGGCTCATCACGATATCCAATGGTCTTTTTCCACATTCGCATTTCATGCATTCACCGTCAAGTGTGCTGAAATCTATCAATTCTTTTAATGGGGTGAATTTTTTAATCTGAATGTCAGTGCAGTTTTCGCAGGGTTCCAGTGCTTTTATTTTGTCGTTTATGTCAATGATAGAATCACCTCAAAATTTCTCCATTAATTTACTATTGTTTTCGATTGGTAATAATGTTTTCAAAAGTAATAAAAACTTTATTAATCAGTATTACGAATTACTATTTACTAACTAAGAAATCGCCATTGGTGAAAATATGAACAATGAAGAGATTATACCGCAATATGACATAGTCAGACAAAATTACACTCCTGAGGAAAAAGTTCTTTTGGGAGAAATACGTGAAAACCTTGTTGATTTAGCTATATCTTCCGGCGAAAACTTTCAGGCAAATGAAGAAGGTCTGTTAAATGATATCCGCAACTTCATATTCCTGAGGTTGAAGGGAGAAAATCAAGATAATTACGTGTCAAATGAATATTTGGACAGGTTATCCCGAAAGTTCCTCAGGGACATCAACGGATATGGGGAAATCGACCCCCTGATCCAGGACGATGAGCTGGAGGAAATCATGATAATCGGGACCGGAAAGCCAATATTCGTCTACCATAGGAAATACGGAATGATGAAAACAAACATCCAATTCAAGGATGAGCAGGAAATCAGGGATTTAATTGACATCATCGCAAGGCAAATCAACAGAAGAATCGACCAGGAATCCCCAATACTTGACGGCCGCCTGGTGGACGGGTCAAGAATAAACGCCACAATACCTCCTGTGTCCGCAGACGGCCCTTCACTCACGATAAGAAAGTTCAAGCGTGACCCATTGACAATAATCGACCTGATAAATTCAAAAACAATGTCGATTGAATTGGCTGCATTTTTCTGGCTGTGCATAGATGGGCTTGGCGTGAAATCTGCAAATGCAATAATATCCGGAGGAACAAGCTCCGGCAAGACAACAACCTTAAATGCTCTTTCAGCCTTCATCAACCCCAAAGAAAGAATCATCACAATTGAGGATACCTTGGAACTGCAGATTCCCCATGAACACGTAATCCGAATGGAGACAAGGCCTGCAAATATCGAGAACCGGGGAGAATTGACCATGAATGATCTTGTCAAGAACTCCCTTAGGCAGCGCCCAGACAGGATAATCGTCGGAGAGGTTAGGGCAGACGAGGCGATCACCCTCTTCACCGCACTCAATACGGGCCATTCGGGATTTGGAACACTTCATTCAAATGATGCTAGAGAAACAATAACAAGACTGACCAATCCCCCAATGTCCGTTCCCGAAATAATGATACAGGCAATTGATTTTATCATAATGCAGAACAGGATATACACTCCATCAGGAGTTTCATTTAGAAGAATAAGTGAGGTTGCCGAAGTTGTTGGAATGGAGGAGGGAACTGTCCAATTGAATAAGATCTTCCAATGGAATCCCGAACGGGACCTGATTGAAAATGTTGGCATAACAAGCCATACATTAGCACAGATTGCCAATTTAAGCGGATATGGAATCAACGACCTATACAATGAAATAGACAACAGGAAACTTGTCTTAAGGCATATGATAAATCATAATATCCGCTCGGTTAAGGAGGTCAACGGCGTTCTGGAACAATATTACAAAAATCCTCAAAAAGTCTTAAACAGAATCATTCTGAACAGGTGAATGAAATGTTTGCAGACTTTTTCATATTGATTGGCAGCATTGCCCTATCTATTGTCGATTTCCTCAAGAATCTGTCCTTTGACAAAGTCAGAATCGAAAAGAATGAAAGCGGATACATTGACACCGAAATCTTTTCCAAACTGAACATATACGTCGAGCCCCAAACATTGAGTAAAAGTGAAACCGGATTCGATCACATTCGTGATGAACTGCTCAAATATATGGTGGATAGGCGAATAATGGCTCTGCTTATCCTACTTGGAGTAATTTTGATGATTTTCTGCAGTTTCGAACTGGTGGGAATGTATTTTGTAATCACAATAATGGCCTACATTTTCATTTTGTCATATCCCAAAATAAAGGAGCAGAGAGGCTACTCCGACCTGAATCAGGGACTGCCCTATGCATTAAGGCATATGGGAATTGAATTGAAATCCGGCAAGGGACTGCATGATGCACTGATTACAATCAAGAACGCCGACTACGGTTCTCTTTCAAAAGAGTTGAACAGGGTTCTTGAGGAAGTCAAATTCGGCAAGTCCACAGAGGATTCCCTTCTTGAGATGGCGCATAGGGTGAATTCGGAAGGATTGACCCGTGCAACCTATCAAATCATCAGTACATTAAGGGTTGGCGGCAACCTGGCCAACAGTCTGGAAATCATTGCGCAGGACATTTCATTTGACATGCAAATCAGGCTAAAGGAATATTCCCAAAAGCTGAATTCATTTATCTTGATTTATACTTTCATTGCCATTTTAGCCCCTGTAATCAGTTTGATTATGCTTATGGCCGGTTCAACCGTCATGGGCGACATCATATCCTCAGAACTGTTATTTGTAATATATACAATATTCTTCCCATTAATCGTGGTGTTCATGGGACTGTTCATAAAAAAATTAGAGCCTAAAATTTGAAAGGGTTTGTTTAGAAAAATGATTCAAACCCTTTTGAAGCCAGCAATTCAACAAATGCTCCTTGCTGATCCATTATAATATTTCCTTTTGAGTATTGGTCAAGTGCGGCATTAATCATTGCTGATTTAGTTGCCGGATTACTGGAAGCTGCTGTTGCTGCCGCCTTAACGACATCTATTACTGCATCTCCACGGGAAACTCCATTTCCCCAATCCTCTTCACGGATGATGTCGATACCGCTGGCATTTGTGAGCTGCCCATCAATTTCCAGTTGTCCCGCTGCGGAGAGTATTGCATCCAATGCCTCACTGTTAATGGCTACAACTGAATTGATTGAATTGTTTGTTTGATATTCAACGATTTCCTTTGCAAGCTGCATTCCTTGTTCATTATCCGCATCCCAAAATGCGTCATGCAATAGCAATGAGGATCCTGCACCTTGCTCTTGAGCCTCCATTGGTTCTGCAGCTGTCGGATGTGTCAATCCTCCAGGATATATAGGAGTGTAATTCCTAATGGTTCCATCCTTCAAATGGATGATGAATGCCATGTCACAGGCTCCCATACCTGGCCTGTCTTCCCCTTCATCAATGGCACATACCAAAATGTTCTTTTCTCCCTTTACCAGGTCAGTATCGTGCCCAATGAATAGCGCACCTGCAATTATTGCAATTAATCCAATAATAAGGACAATCAATATTGCAACAATGAGTCTTTTTGTTCTATTCATAATAATTACCTACGTCAATTAATTATTTTTAAAGCAAGTAAATATTTTGAAGTCATTGTATAAATATTTTTAAAAAAAGAAATTTAATAGGTGAAATTAAATATGATGAACATATTTAATTTCGTGAGAGTAGTTATATGCTTTTTATTAAATTAGAAAAGAGAGTTAAACTAATTTAATAAATAATCGGAGTGTAGTGACATGGTTTTCGAAAAACCATGCAAGCAATTAAAAATTAGATTTTTAGGTAGACCTAATTTTTATCACTTAATATTAATGTTATCCGACATAGTATATAAAGGTTTCTAAATTTTTAGGTATGCCTAAATTTAATGTTTTGAATTAAAAATGTTGATCATGAAAAAATTGAAAAAATAGATAATATTGGTGTTTAGTTTGAGGAGAGTTAAACACCAACTAGTTTTCGGAAAATTTGGCAGATAATTTTCCTGGTATTAAATTAGAAAATTGTGGAAACTAATTTAATACATATTATATTTTGGAGATTGTATTATTATTGACTAATAATATGTTTTGTTTAAGTGAAATTTAGGCATGCCTAAATTTTAGCTCACTTGTATAAAAGTAGTTTTTCATAGTATATAAAGGTTTCGAATTTTTAGGTGAACCTAAATTTTTACCATGAATTTTTCAAGTTAACACGTGTTATATAATAGTAATATGACATAGTATTTAAATGTTTTGAGCAAAACTAGAAAATGTCAATGACATCCAAATTTTCCGGCTCTTTCTTGCCGTTAAACACATCACGATCCAATTCATTATTTCTAAATGAAACAATTATGGTACAAATAGCGTCACCTGTTACATTAACGGCAGTACGGATCATGTCTAAAATGTGATCTATTCCCATGATAATCGCAATCGCATCAACCGGCAATCCTACGGATGAAAATACCATATTCAATGTGACCAATCCCACTGAAGGAACGCCAGCGGTACCTACGGATGCCATGACCGCTGTGAAAACAACAGTGATAAGAGCTGAAATGCCCAAATCCATACCATAAGCCTGAGCGGCGAACATAACCGCACATCCCTGCATGATTGAAGTTCCATCCATGTTGATTGTAGCTCCCAAAGGAATTGTGAAAGAGGATACGTCACGGGAAACCCCCATCTCTGACAATTTCTCCATGTTCAATGGAATTGTCGCATTTGAAGTGGAAGATGAAAATGCGAAAAGCATGACTGAAAAGAATCTCCTGAAGAACTTGATTGGATTCAGCCTGGTGAAAACGACAAGCAACATCGGATAAACGACAAAAGCCTGCACCACCAAAGCCACAATAACACACATCACATATTTTCCAAGAGGAATAATTCCCTCAAAGCCTAATCCGGCAAATGTCCTGGCCATAAGACAGAAAACACCGATAGGTGCGAATTTCATAACTATTGAAGTCATTTCCATCATGATCAAATTGCCTTGGGAAAACATGTCGTTGACCAGTTGTGTCTCTTCCCTCAGTTTGGCAAGAATGATTCCCAGCAACACTCCGAATATAATAACCGGCAACATGTCCCCAGTGGCCAATGAGGCGATAGGATTGTCCGGAATCATATTCAGGATTGCATCAGGCACTGTCTGGTTAACCGTTACGTTGGCCGAAGTTGCAACGCCAGCCAAATTCAAGCCGACACCAGGTTTTATTGCCATGGCTATTAAAAGAGCTATTGTAACTGCTACTGCTGTTGTAATGAGATAAAAAATAATTGTTGTCCCACCAATGGAACCTATTTTTCTTACATCAGATATTGATGCCACTCCAACGACAATGGAGCAGAAAACAAGAGGAACGACAAGCATCTTCATCAGCTTAATGAAACAGTCCCCGCCCAAATAGAAAATGTTGTCAATGAATATGATTTGCTTGATGAAAGAATCTGAAACATAGAAGTTTAAAAATAAACCAAACAGGCAACCTAGAATCATTCCAATTAAAATCCAGTTACCCAAACTAATTTTTCTAAGTCTTTCGATCATAGCAATACATCGCAAATTTTTATAATAGAATATTTAATGAAAAATGTATATAAAAATATCGAAAAGCCCAAAAGTTTTAAAAATGCATTAAAAATAATAAAAAAAGATAAAAAAAAGTTGGAAAAATTTACATTAATCTTCCAACGCCAGTAATTTCGAAACTGGCAACGCCTTCAATACCTGAAACCATTTCTTCAACAGGTTCAGATCCGCCTTCACCGTCGTCGGTGATGAATTGTAAGATAATAGCTACTAAACCAAAAGCGATTGGTTCTTCGCTCATTTCATGAAGTTTAGCTCCTTCAGGCATTGAACTTTCAATGGTTGCTTTGATTGCTTCTAAGTCCACATCAGGACTGTCAGGCATGATTTTCATAGTTGTTAATACTTCACCCATTCTAATTCCTCCATTTAATCTTATGGTCCTTCAAAACCACATTCACATTTGTAACCGTGACCGAAAGTACGGCATTTTTCACATCTTGCAATTTTTGCTCCACAAATTGGGCATTCGAATTCTACGAATGGTCCAGTTAATGGAATTTCTTGTTTACATGAAATACATTCTACTTCTTTCATTTTATTCACCTATTATTTGTGTGTAATCGAAGTTATAATCATTTATATTATCGTCTATTAAAGACATAACCCTTTCTGGGAACTTCCCATTCACAACATAACAATCAGACCCGAACTCTAATAGAAGGGACGGTAACATTACATCAATCGATGACTCTTGAAAAGTTAGTAATGTTGTTGCATCGATTTTACCTATGAATGTTGAACCAGGCTCCCTTGGTTCTTGGGTATATATACCATTTACATTTGTTACTATTAAAAGCTTTGCATTTATGAGGTGTGCAATGTATGCCGCAATGGAATCTGAAGTCACATCCCAGCTGCATTCAAAAGGGTCTTCGGCCCTTAAAAATTCGGAAACTACAAATATTGGAGTAAAACCCTCATCTGAGATTTTCATAGCCTCATCAATAGTGTAGGCCAATCTTGTGGATTCCACCTTATCATTGACAAGTTTTGCTATGATGTCCATGCAATCAATGGCAGTCCAATGGTTTGTCTCTTCACTGAAATCCATTTCATCATTGTATTTGCGAATCAGGTTTGCAAATTCCCCTCCGCCAAGTATGATGAGTGAACCGGTGTTCTCCAACCTGTCGGCAAGATCAATTGCATATTTTGGAAAGAGACTTCCCCCGATTTTTACAACCTGTTTTATGATAATAATCACACCCACGTTTAATTAAAAATAGCTTTGATTAAAATAACACTTTGACTATAAGAGCTTCAAATCCCCAGTCACTTCATCAATAATATCGTCTTCATCAGGTCCGAGCGCCAAAACCGTAACGCTTGATGTAGGTATCTGGGTCCTTCCGGCATCAACTACAAGATAATTCGCAATGCCCTTTTCATCGGCCACTTTCTTTAAGGCAGTGAGCTCCTCCAAGGTCTGGACCTTCAGGATTACTTTGGCATATGCCTCGTTTTCCCACTTCCTGACCTTATCCGCCGGAGATTTCTTGTACGCTCCAATAGATCCATGACAGCATTGTGCTGCGATTTTTCCCTTGCGCATCTTCAAATCTGTCCTTACTATCATTACCTGCTTCATGCTATCACTAATTAGATATCTAATCATGTATTAAAAAGCTTTTGCATAATCTAAAAAAAATAAAAATAAAATAAAAAGGAAGCTATAGCAACCAAATCCATCTTTAAGATTTGAAGTCAACGCTTAGCATCCCATACTTGCTTTATTTAACAAACAAATTATCTACATTTTGAAATACACTACAATAATAGCTATAGTTACAATGATTGCTGCAACAATTAGCATTATAAGGTATGCGTTTTGGCCTATGCTAAATCCTTGATCATGAACTGCAGAAACATTGGTATTGTTGGTAGTGGTATTTGTTACGTTAGTTGTCTGATTTGTAACGTTTAAGCCATCTGTTGAATCCGCATCGCTTGAAGAGTCATAGCTGTATGTTTGTGTAGGTTGAGAATAGCTGCTGTACCTGTAACCTGAACTGCCTGAAGAACGTCCTGAAGAACTGGAACTAGATGAACTAGAAGAACTGGAACTTGACTCAGAACTACTTCCAGAATCGGAGCTGGAACCGGAATCAGAGCTACTTCCAGAATCAGAACTTCCACTGTCACCAGAATCCGAACTGCCTCCATCACCGGAATCAGAGCTGCCGCCTCCGTCACCAGAATCGGAACTTCCAGCATCGCTAGTTTCGGCAAAAGCCATTCCGCTAGCGGAAATTACAACAAACAATACCAAAAGTATAGCCATAATTTTACTTATTTTCATTTAATCACCCCAATTGTTGAATTTTAATTGCTTCAAATTCAAAATTGACAATTGTGTATTTAACAATTTATAGTTAATATTTAAAATAGTTACTGTTTATTTGGCAAAAAAAACAACCTAAAAAATTTTTTCAATTGGAAGTTTTACAACAAAAATTAATTAATAGTTAAAACAAACTCATTAATGATTATATTTTTAAGGAGATAATAATGACACGTATTTCAATTTTAGACAAAGACAGATGTCAACCGAAGAAATGTGATTATCTTTGCATTCACTACTGTCCCGGCGTTAGAATGGAAGAGGACACCATAGTGATTGATGAGGACACTAAAAAACCGTTGATATCAGAGGAATTGTGTGAAGGGTGCGGAATATGTACTAACCGATGCCCATTTGATGCTATTTCAATTATAAACTTGCCTGAAGCGGCAGGCGAACCTATCCACAGGTTCGGCCAAAACCAATTTGAACTTTTCGGACTTCCCCACCTTGAGGAGGGAACCGTCCTTGGGCTTTTAGGGCCGAACGGTATAGGTAAGTCCACAATAATGAACATCCTTTCAGGAAGCCTTATTCCAAACTTCGGAGACTTCGAGAACCAGCCTGAAAACTGGGATGCAGTTATCGACTTCTATAAGGGATCATCACTTCAGAAATACTTCGAGGACCTGTCTGAAGGCAACATCAAGACCATATTAAAACCACAGATGGTCGACAAACTTCCGAAAGTCGTCAAGGGAAAGGTCAAAGACCTTCTCGGCAATGTAAACGAAAGGGACAAGCTTGACTACGTGACCAAAGAGCTTCAGCTGGAAAACGTTTTGGACCGTAAGATGGAAAACCTGAGTGGAGGAGAGCTCCAGAGGGTTGCAATAGCCGCAACCGTCCTGAGGGAAGGGGACTTCTACTACTTCGACGAGCCGACATCATGGCTGGACGTGTCCCAAAGGCTGAATGCCGTTAAGGTAATCAGGTCCCTTGCCGAAGAGGGCAAAAGCGTACTTGTCATCGAGCACGACCTCGCTACATTAGATGCATTGTCCGACAACATCCACATCCTATACGGACAGCCTGGAGGATATGGTGTAGTGTCCGGAAGAAAAGGAGTTCGTTTAGGAATCAACGCTTACATCAACGGATTCTTGGCTGAGGAAAATGTCAGAATCAGAAGAAATCCTATTGAATTCACAATAAGACCGCCGACTCCTGAAGATGAAGGAGATGCGATTGCATCATATTCTGATTTAAGCAAGGAATATGACGGATTCAGCCTTAGCGCTGATGCAGGTGAAATATTCTACGATGAAATCGTCACAGCATTCGGATCAAACGGTATTGGAAAAACAACCTTCGCAAAAATGCTTGCAGGAGTTGAGGAGCCAACATCAGGCGAAGTTGATGAGGAAGTTACAATAGCATACAAGCCACAATATATCGTTTCCAACTTTGAAGGAAGCGTCAGTGACTTCTTATACATGAACGCCCCAAGTTTCGGATCAAAGATCTTTGAAAGCGAAATTATGAAACCATTGACACTTGATGAGATGCTGGATAAGCCGGTCAAGGGTTTGAGTGGTGGTGAGCTTCAAAGATTGGCGATAGCCGCAACATTATCCAAAGAAGCCGAAATATATCTTTTCGACGAGCCTACAGCATTCCTGGATGTTGAGCAAAGGCTGATAGCCGCCAGGGTCATCCGTAAAATGATTGAAAGCAGAAACGCCGCATCACTTATCGTTGACCACGATATCGTATTTATCGATTATATCTCCGATAGGGCAATGGTGTTCAATGGTACTCCTGGTTTGAACGGTCATGCTTCAAAGCCTACCGATTTAAGGAATGCAATGAACGAGTTTTTAGGAAACTTAAACATTACATTCAGAAGAGACAAGGAAACCAAAAGGCCAAGGGTCAACAAGCTTGACAGTTACAAAGACCGTGAGCAAAAGGAAAAAGGAGAATATTATTACCTGTCTGATTAGACATATTGCCCATCACCATTAATTAAAAAAAAGAGTTATTAAAGCAGAGGAGAGAAGCTTTAATAACGATCAAATTTTAAATAATTCATCCTCAAAACAAAAAACAAATTATTTAAAGATACAAATGACTTTCCAAGATAATTAAAAAGATGTTTTAACTATCTTTGTAAGATCACTGCTTGCACAATAATCTTACAAAGACAATTAAGATAGAGTGTAAATAGCCGTGACAGCTATTTACATTTATATATGTCTAATTTAAATTGAGGTATGGACATATTAATTATCAAACGAGGTAATTTGATAATCTATACTATACTAACTAGTAATAACCATATAAATGTTATTAAAGTATTACTCATTGGATTAACCCTTAAATTAAAAATTAATAAATTAAAATCATTTAAATGAATTAAAAATAAACCAGAACTTCAATCATGTTAAAATAACCTTTTTTCATCCCTTACTCGAAAAAAATAATAAACACGAAAATTATGAAAACTGAGTTATACCGGAAAATAAATGATAAAAATATCTAAATTAATGAAATATACCACCATAAAAATTATTTAGCAAAATTAATTGATTTTCGCTAATTAAACAGATATAAATTTGTCAAAATAATGAAATAAAAAAAGTATTACTTTTTATAAAAATAATACTACAATACATAATATTTTTTTATAAAAAAGTATTATTGACAGAAGAGATATTTAAAAAAAATAGCTATTAAAGACAGGAGGAGAGATTGCTTTAATAGCTATTGTAGACAGTGAAAGAAACCTATATATGTTTATATAAATCTCCTTTTTGTTATTAATTATCCTACATTGATGGAGAAAATAAGCAATACCGGTTGGTTATGCCAACAACCAATATTGCTCGGCTAATGATGAATTTATCAACATAAAGATAATTAATTGAAAAACAGTCGAAATATTCTCTATTTTAACTATTTTTCTAACATTAGTGATCATCCCACTAATCTTAGAAAAACAACTAATAGGTGAAAGTAAATAGCTGAAATAGCTATTTACAATCATAAATATGGCTCGACTATTTTTTTTAACTCTATTTTAGCTCTAATGGCCCCAATTTTAAGAGAGTTTTATGAAATTCTTCCATTGTTCTTTGGAATTTCTCACCTTCAGACGCTGAAATCCATTCATGACGGAACCTTTCCTTTTCAATTCCAAACTCTTCAAGAATATCCTCAACAATCTTTGATCTTCTAGACCATTTGTAGTTTCCCGCATCATAATGGCAGTCACCAATATGGCATCCGCCTACAAATACTCCATCAGCACCTTCCTGAAATGCTTTGAAAACCATTGAAGGATTGATTCTTCCAGAGCACATTACACGAATGATTCTGATGTTTGGTGAATATTGCATACGAGCAGTTCCTGCAGTATCCGCACCACCATAACAACACCAATTACATAATAAACCTACAATTTTTAAATCATCAGACATCGAATCACCTCATAATTCTGTTTTTTCTGGACTGTATAATGGAGGTTTGATGTCATCTGAAACTCCAGCTACATAACCAGTTCTAGCAAAGTATTTCTTCTGCAATTTATCGAAAATTAATGAAACAGGAATGTCCATCGGACATACGTCATCACATTGGCCACAGTCCACACAGCTGAAACTCATATGGGACAATCTGACACCCTGAAAAGCGATTGGGACCGGTGGAATGTTGGATTCATCCTTGAAGTAAGGCTTGTTCAACTCACAGTTTTCAAAGCACCAACATATAGGGCAAACATCGCGACATGCATAACAGCTGATGCAACGGCTCCACTCGTCCATTTCACTAACTAATGGATAATTAGCGTCCTGATTCTTTTTAGCCATCTTAATCATGATGTTTTCAACCTTTGACCTTCCCTCAACAGCCGCATCAGAAGGTGATTTGGTGTCAAGGATTCCTGCTTTTTTAGCACCATCTATGAGTTCCTGGCCCTTTTCATCATTGATTTCTATGAATGTCCAACCGTCTTCGGCACCCCAATTTCCACAGGCGATATTAGCCTTTCTAGGGATTTTCACGTCACATCTTTGGCAGTTGTTACGGCGTCCGTAACCCTTCTCTTCAAGGTCATGGATTTTCACTGATTCTTCTGATCCGTCAGCAAGCTCGATGATGAATTGACCCTTGTCAATCTCTTCGCTTACGACATCATCAGGGTCGGCTTCGTAGAACAGGTCAATCATTTCCCTACCGCTGACCGGTGATACAGTACCTCCACAGTTCAAACCAATCATGTAAATGTTGTCCTTATCAATCTTATGCCTTGTGATAAGCTCCTCAACAGCCCTCATGTCACATGGCTTGACTGTGAAAGCAACCTTTTTACCGGTGAAATATTTTTGAACAAGGTCCCCTATCATTGTTGGAGCACAGTGGTAAGACCCTGCAGTTTTCAATAAATCATCTGAAGCAGTGATGAAAACTGGAAAAGCGTCATAAACATCATCCTGAGGACTTAATGCCAAAACACCATCAACCAATTCCTCATCAAGCAAATATTTAAGGATGCTGGTTACAGCCCCTCCACATTCGCCCGCTTCAAGAATTTCATTATTTTGAGATTTCGCTAAAACATGACTCATATTATCCCCTCTATTTGTTTAACTCCTCGATAACTTCGACAATGCCAAGATTATCAGATTCGACAACTGAATTGAAATTTTGCACTTCACCCATTGCATTGACAAAAGATCCGCCTTGCTCTAACCATGATTTAACAGGGACGACAATATCTGCAATTTTTGTTGTCTCATTTTCGCAGCAGGCAAAACTTATGATTTTAGAGATTTTGGTAAAATCATAATCAAACTCTTCAACTACATCTTCATTAAATACCAATAGCAATTTGCTTTCATCAAACAGTTCCTCCATTTCCTCACTGGATTTTGGATCGATGATATTCAATGCGCCTTTTGTATTTGGTTTACTGAAAACAGGCAAGACTTTAGAATTCAAGGATTCCAGTTTATCCAAATCCTCAGCTGCATCAACATAATTGAACACGACAACTGAAGAGTCATCAATTTCATCGATGAATGCATCTAAAAATTCCTGAACTGATGAATTTGAGGTTTCGTCAGCAATATTGAATGTGACTGCATTCTCATTTTTACTCAAAGCGTATATTTTTGCTCCATTTTGCTTTGCATGAACAATTCTTCTTCCAATCAATGGATTTTCATACAACAAATCACCAATTGCAAACACTTTGTCTGCGCCGGCAATCTCATCATAGGAAGCAACATCCTCAAAATTTTTCAAGTCATCTGCATAAAATCCAATCTTAAATCCATTAGATTCTGCAAACTCTTTAATCGCTTCAATCTCCTCAACATTATCATTTCCAGAACAGATTACAGATACGTCTGATGCATTAATGGATTTAATTTCATTTGAAGCATCTGCAATTGCTTTATCCAAATCAACATCTTCAAATTTGCTTTTATGATTGTCTATTGAATTTCTTCCATTCAAACAGTTTTTCCCAGCGTTAACAGGATGTCTCTTATATGGAAATGTCCCAACAATTTCTTCACCATCTAAAATCACATTTATGCCGCAACCAACACTGCATGAAGGGCATAATGTGTGTTTAATTTCAAACATAATTCATCACCAAATTTTCTAAAAAGCAGCATTAAGATTTACTGCAGAATTAACCTCATCTTTAAATAGCTCATAACTTGATTGCCTGGTTAATGAAATCATATTCATCAACATGGTGCATGCATGATGGAAAACAATTTGGGAACACTCCTCCTGGAGGAACTCTTCAAAAACGTCCAACCTGATCAATCCTTCAACCTTAAAATTTAAATTTAGATATTCCGCAGACCTTAAAACAATATTATAGTTTACATCCCTCTGATCAGTGCTTGTATATTCGACTGACCAATCAATATCCAAATTTAAATTCGTATTTTTAGGATTGTAATCCTCTCTAATCATTGCTATTTTTTCTACAGTAATCTCCACACTACTCTCTCCAATTATTATTAAAATAATCTCCAAATTATTCAAATTAATAAATTAATTAAAATAATCTATGTAGTAGTGAGTAGTAATAACCATATAAATATTATTAAAGTATTACTCTGTAAATTGGAAGTTTTTAAGGTAATTAAGAAAATACAATTACTTAATAAATAAATAAACAATAACGACAAGTTTATTCAATGAAAAACATATTTTAAGCAAGTTTACAGGAAAAAATAATAATTTGGAAAATCCCCCAAATCCCATAAAAATCAAAAAAAATGAATAATATAACTATTCAAATAAAATAAAGAAAAAATTAAAACTAATTTTTGAAAATAATCGTTTAAATTAAATTTAAGATGAAAAATATAATTAAAAGTATAAAGATAAAAATAGTAATACTTTTTATAAAAATAATACTACTCTAAAACATACTTTTTTATAAAAAATTATTATCTAAACGATAGTCAATGCATTAGGCACCTTTTTCAAAATGCTTTCCTTAACAGGAATCATTGTTGATGACGCTATTGAAAAGTCCGCCCCATCGGCCGCAACTTTGTCGTCCTTTTCAGCGATGATTGTGGCATCTAAAGCACTTTGAAGATTATCCACAGTATTTTTCAACACCCAATCGTCAACATCAGAGATTATGATTTCATCAACGTGACTATCCAATTCATTTGCAATTACCCATGAAATAAACCTTCCACCATGCAGGGCTATGGTATTTCCGTCCGCCAATTCGACAATATCTGCCAAAGTATGTTTCAGTTGGATATTCTGATACATTCTTGAATTGACCAGTGTTGCCCAATGGGCATCACCAACATGGTATGAACCGATTTTTCTTGGATAGACATAATCCGGTCCGGCAATCTTAACAGCAGTTGCCAAGGACAACAAATCATGTTTCTGAACAGGGAGCCCCCTGTTGGGGAATTCCTCATTAATGATTTGGATGATTCTTGGAAGTCCGAATTTGCCTCTCCTGGCAGTTCCAGGTTCATATCCGCACATGTATCCATGGTGATTTTTTGGAAATCCTGTAATCACCATGTTCAAGCCTGTCCTTAAGCCTGCCCGGACCTCATGTTCATATGCTCCGTTGGTTGCCACAACCTTACCTGGAGACAATATTCTTGCGGCGGCAATGGTTTTTGCAAACGCTTCGGTGGTGTTTTCACATCTGTTAAATGGACCTCCTTCAACCACAATAACATCTGCACCTATTTCAATGGACTTTTCAAAGCCTGTTATGACCTCATCATAACCGTCTCCGACAAACATGATGGATTCCAGACCCCTGCCATATTTCTTGGCCAGCTGAGCAATGTCTTCGGCTTCCCTTAACGGCGCAGCATGCCCATCACCGGTCTGTTCGCATGTAACGTTAACTGCAACGGATGATGATAACTTGACCCATTCCTCCTTATCATCCTTTTGCTCCAATTCCTTGTCAATTAGGCGCTCATGAATCCTTCCTCTAGGGCATTCAGTGAATGCCGGACCCTTATTATAACATTCACCACCACAGCCACTAATATTTTTTGGAAGCCTCATTGCACCATTCTCACCGAAGTGATCCAAATCAAGAGGAACGTCAACAATCTCATGGACCTTCTGCATCACTTCAAGGCCAGTCATTCCGAACTTTTCACCAATATCTGAAAACGCATAAGCGCAGATGTGAATTGGAGCACCAATCATATCAGATAAACGGCAATTGCCCAACAAATCCATTATCTCCAAATCAGATGCACATGTTCCCGCAACCACTTCAGTCAGATCACAGCCTAATGGGAATCTTTTAAATTGCATACCCAATTTCATTGTTTCATCTAATGAGAGTTCTGAAATTGCATCGACAACTGATGTCACATCCTTGCCCATTTTTGAAATTTGAATTGCAGCTTCATCGTCATGAACCGCTTTTTTTATTAAGTCATACATGAAATTTTCTCCAAAAATTAGTTTTTCTAATATATTTTCAGTGAAATCTTCAATAAATAAGTTTCGATTTAGGCAAACCTAAAACACTTTGAAAATGATTTTATTATAAAATAAAAAGTATTACTAATTTTAATTAAAATAAACTAATAGTAATAACAGTATTACTAAAAATAAAAAAACATAGCAAAAAATAATACTAAAAAAAGAGTAATAACAAGTTTTAAATAGTACTATCTTTTAAATATAATTTATTACTGCATGGAATAAAACTACCATAATTTTTAATACTCAATGAGTTCTGCTCTTTGAGTCTCCATGCAGTAAAACTTTTTAAATAGTTTCGGCTATTAATAAAAGTTCATTAAAATAAGGAGACAAAAAAATGGTACTTTCTAAATTAAAAGAAAGATTTGGAAACCATGATAAGAAAGGAGACAAAAAAATGAAAGTAGCAATTTTAGGAGCAGGATGTTACAGAACACACGCTGCAAGTGGAATTACCAACTTCTCAAGAGCTTGTGAAGTTGCAGAAGCAACCGGAAAAGAAAACATTTCTATGACCCACTCAACAATCGAAATGGGTGCAGAATTATTAGAATTAGCTGGCGTAGATGAAGTAGTCGTATCCGACCCAATTTTTGACGGAGACTTTGTAGTAGTAGATGACTTCGATTACGCAGAAGTAATTGCAGCACACAAAGCAGGAAATCCAGAAGAAGTAATGCCTGCTATCAGAGCAAAAGTAAACGAATTAGCTGAAACCGTACCAAAACCAGCTAAAGGTGCTATTCACTTTACTCACCCTGAAGACTTAGGTATGAAATGTATTAACGATGATTCAGAAGCAGTAGCAGACGCTGACTGGGTAATGACTTGGTTACCAGAAGGAGGTATGCAACCTGACATCATCAAAAACTTCGCTGATGACATTAAAGACGGTGCAATCGTAACCCACGCATGTACCATTCCAACTCCGGGATTAAACAAAATCTTCGAAGACTTAGGTAAAAACGTAAACGTAGCTTCCTACCACCCAGGTGCTGTACCTGAAATGAAAGGACAAGTATACATTGCTGAAGGTTTCGCTGACCAAGCTGCAATTGACACTTTAGTAGACTTAGGTCAAAAAGCAAGAGGATCCGCTTTTACCTTACCTGCAAACATGGTTGGTCCAGTATGTGACATGTGTTCAGCAGTTACCGCTATTACCTACGCAGGTCTTTTAGCATACAGAGACACAGTTACTCAAATTTTAGGTGCTCCTGCTGGATTTGCACAAATGATGGCAAACGAAGCTTTAACTAATGTAACCGCATTAATGCAAAATGAAGGTATCGACAAAATGGACGATGCTTTAAACCCAGCTGCATTATTAGGTACCGCTGACTCAATGAACTTCGGTTCCTTAGCAGAAATCGTACCTACCATACTCGATTACTTAGGCAAAGACGAATAAACACAATAAGTTGATTGTTGGTTTAACACCAACAATTTTTAACTTATTTTTTAATTGTTGAGAAATTAGCCATTAAAAAATAAGTTGAAACCATTCAATAAAAAAAATTGAGAGTTAGATGTTATATGATTGATAAAATTTTAAATAAAGCAAGAGAAGGAAAAGAATTAAGCGATGATGAATTTTTAGAATTGTTGAATATCGATGATGATGAAGATTTGGAAAAATTATTCAAAGTAGCTTGCGATATAAGGGACAGTCAATCAAAAGTAATCAAATTAACATCTACAGTCCATCTTACAAATAAATGTCAAATTCAACCTAGATGCGAATATTGTGGATTTGCAGAAGAAACCTCCGAAAAAGGATATTATAATGCCTTTTACAAATCAAATGACGAAATATTAATGGCTGTTAAATCTATCGAAGAGGCACATATCCCCCGCGTAAGCTGTTCCGGAGGATATGGATATAAAGGAAAACAGGCAGTCAATGCATGTAAAATCGTTAAAGGAAACTCCAATCTGGAAATTCTTGTTAATGTTGGCGGAGACCTGACAGAAAAATCAGTGCAAGATTTAGCGGATTTGGGTGCGGACACAATTTGCTGCAACCTTGAAACAATAAATGAGGATGTCTTCTATCAAAGAAAACCCGGTGATTCACTGGACCAAAGAATACTGACCTGCAAAAGAGTGAGTGAAGCCGGAGTTGGCCTGTCTTCAGGATTGCTTTTGGGACTTGGCGAAAGCAAGGAAGACAGAATCAGACATTTACGATACCTATCTAACTTCAGTACATTGGAGGAAATTCCAATAATGGGCTTCAATCCATATGAAGGAACCCCTATGGCAGACTGGCCACCATTTCCACTAAAAGAACAGCTGAAAATGGTTGCAGTTACACGCATAATGTATCCTTCAATCACAATCACCATGCCTACCCCAACAGTCGGCCCTGAAAATGTGGAATTTTCACTCAGGGCAGGAGCAAACAACTTGGCAACAGTCATAGCCGACAATTACCCTCATGAGGTTAAGGGAGTGGGATCTCCAAATTACGGCAATTACTCAGAAGTTGTTAACGTTATTGAAAAATTAGATTTGATACCTCAAACTATTTAATCCTTATTTCTAAGATATGATAACATGGCATTTGAAAGAATGATTAAAAATGCATTTGAAGAATCCAGAAACAACTGCAGATTCGGAGATACACTTGAAGAAATAAGAGAAATTCAGGATTATATCAAAAATGCGAAAAGGATTTGTATCCCAAACAAGAATGGAATCAAGGTGGAAGTGCTGAATAAAGTTTTAAGCGAATATGACTTGCCATCAGCAGAAATACTTCATATTAATACCAATACTGCAGACACAAGCAGAATTCCTGCCCTTGCAAAAGCATATATGGCGCTTGACCAAAGCGATGCGGATTTGATAATAGCCAGAGGTCGCTTGGGGATTCCGGGCTCAGGATCACTTCTTATTTTCATTGACAATAAAGGAAGAATATTGACCGCCGGAACTTCACCTTCACATGTAATTCATAAAAAATCAATAGAACAGGCCGTTTATGAGGAGGCATGTGAAGCCCTTGAAAAAATTGGTTTTGAGAAGGTTGAAAAATGAATGTTGACACCGGAATAACCTCAGAAGTACTGACAATTAAATCCGAAACCAAACTGATTGATATTTTCAACAGAATTATAGATAAAAAATCCAAAGCCGTTTTTGACTACATTGAAGGCTTGAATTTTGATGAAAACAAAAAGATAATTGTCATCGGGACTTATTTCACTGGAGTTGGAATCGTTAAAAGGTTGAGTGAAAAATACAAAAACATATTGTTGATTGACATTTATCCTCATCTAGAAGAGCTGCTTCATACCGATTTGGGAGGCAAACCTATAACTAATGCTGATTTTTCATCCGATTTGGATTTAATCTATTCAGGAGATTTTGTAATAGACACAACCGGATTTGGAGGAATCAATGTTGAGCAATCTTCCAAATTTGATGTTGACACGTTCATAATAGAAGATCCTGTAGCTGAAGACAATGACGAGCTTTTGGCTGAAAAAAATAACATTCATGAACGATTAGATGCCGTTAAGGCTAAAAACAAAGCAATTATAAAAACCAAAGGCATTGATACAAAAACCTCAGGAACCATGACATTGACGATTGGCGTTTTGACCAATCTGATGAACAAGTTTCTTGAAAAGGAGGGCGTTCTTTATTGTGCCTGTGAGATGGGATTTTTTGAGGAGGTCATTTTCAAGCAAAAGGACATCAGCAAATTCATTGAACTGACAAATGTAAATGCAATCAAAGTCTCAACAATAAATCCCTTTGATTTAGACGAACTGATTGGCGAAGAGATAAGCAAAATTACATCAGAAATGATTTAAATGAAACTTAATGATATAATTGAATTTATAGATGAGAAAATCCCTCCATCATTGGCATTGGACCATGATGAAGTCGGATTTAAAGGAGATTATGATCTAAACGAGGAGATAAATTCAATTAGAGTTTATATGGACATATTGCCTGAAGATGATTTGGATTATGAAAATACCTTAATAGTAACTCATCATCCTCCGTTATTTGTGCCCAAAACACCAACATACACAATACATTCAAATTGGGACATAATCGATGGCGGAGCCAATGATGCACTGGCAAAAGCACTGAAACTGGAAGTTTCGGATTGTTTTGATGATGAAACCGGTATCGGAAGGATTTGCAGAACAAATCAGAAGTTCATTGAATTGAAAAGACAAATTTTAGATAACTTTAGCAACGTTAGAATTGTAAATAGCATAGACAATGATAAGTTAATCAAAAATATTGGAATAATTTCAGGTTTTGGACTAAAAAATCCCAAATATATTTTATTGGCTAAAAATAAGAATGTTGACATATTAATATCAGGAGACCTGATACAGGAAACCGCCATTCTGGCGAGGAATTTGGGAATTACTTTAATCGACTTGAATCACCACGAAAGTGAAATTCCAGGGCTATATGCACTTGGAGATATTTTAAAGGAACTCAAGATAAACGTAGGAATTGTTGACAGAAAACCGATAGAAGTGATAAAATGACAGACGAAATTAAAAAAATGGAAGACAGGCAGGTTCCTAAAGGAAGAATCGATTTGGTTGGCTGCGGAAGATTAGGTTTGAGAATTGCTATAAACCTGATGCAGGTTCACAGAGGAGGTCCAAAGACAATAGCTGCATTTGACGGCCAAAAGATTGATGGAGGAGATGTGATCTTCACACTTCTTGGAGCAGAGATTGGACAAAACAAACCTGATTTCATAAAACAGCTCTGTACCCATAAGGAAGAATTCAGAAATATCCTAAGCTATCCCGAATACATTGATGAGGATAATCTTGATTTAGTCAAAGGGGATGTCGTTATTATTGTCATTGCCGGAGGAAACACCATCCCAACAGCGGCCAAAATAATAAAGCATGCACACAAAAAAGGCGCCAAGACAATTGGAACCGCAGGAATATTCGGTTTTGGCGATGAGAATATTGAAATAAAAGACATTTCAGAGTATGACGAATCAAATCCTGCCGTTGAAGAGTTAAGAAAGCAAGGCATAACAGAAAACCATTTGATTTTAACCACCAACAAGCTGATTAGGGACAATGAACCTGTGACTCCATATACTTTAGATGAAGTGGCAAAAGTCATTACAATCAATGCATTGAAACTGTTGAGAGACCAAAATGATTAAGATAGCAACCGCCGAATGTTTTACCCAGGGAAAAATCGGAAGGGAACTCCATGCAATAGCTCAAGGTTATACTGGAGATTTTGGAAGGGAATATGTGAAAGATCTTGAAAGTTATGGTGATTTTGATTATAATGAGCTTAGCGTGACATGCAGTTTATTCATTCCAACAATAGAAGCCGTTGTGAAGATTTTAAATGTTAAAAATCCTCCAAAACCGGATAAACTAATAAAGGGCATTAAAGTTTATGATGAAAAAGGAGACCTTCAGGTTAGCAAAATCATGGCCCATGCCATTAAAGATCTGACTGATTGCGATATTGCCATTGGAACAACAGCAGGTATTGGACATGGTGGAATCTGCATAATTACTGACGAATATGAAATTTCCACTACGACCGACGTTTACGCGGACTTATGTGAAAACAACAGTGAAGGCCTGTTTCAAAGGTCACAGAATGGAATTAGGAAAACATTGGAAATACTTTTACTGCTTTTAAACAATAGAGTTGATGAAATCGAATCTTTGGAAAATATCGAATTAAATATTTTCTAATTCCCTTAAAATATATTTTTTTAATATTTCTACCGCCTTTTCACCATCCTCATCCAATCTGACTGCATCCAATGGATTTAAATCGTAAGCCTTGACAACCGCATCAGCGGCGATGTTTTTGACAACGCCAACATCCTTATCATTCAGGATTACGGAAGCGCAATCGTCTCCACAGCCAGTTATTGTGACAATCTTTGCATCATCCAAAATTGGTGAGCAATTGTTTGGCTGTGCAGAATACTCAGTAATGCATGCTGCCACAATGTTATCATTTTCAAGTGCCAATTCGACGCTGGCCGCCCTTACAACAAGTCCTAAAGGACTTAATCCACTACATGAAACCAATGCTATTTTATCACTCATTTTTTCATCCTCAAATATCTTTGTTTTACCTTTTCATAACCTCTTTTGTAAAATGGACAATAGTTAATGCATACACTGCATCCTTCACGATGGGCAGTGCACAATTTCCTTAAAAACCTTCCATCCTCATCAAATGCCTTTTCAGGACACATTTCAATGCAAACTCCACAGTTTAAACATTGGTCCCGAACCCATTCCAGATCATTTTCAGATTTGAACGGCAGGTTTTCGATTGAAGTCTCAATCATGAAAAATCCGAGGTTCAAGCCTTCCTTGAAAAGACACATGTTGCTTCTTGTGATTACCGCATCATTTGACTGAAGCGCAATGGCCCTCAGGCTTACCCGATCATCCAAAGGGTTTATCAGATCCGCCCTGAAGTCGTTTTCCCTCAAAATATCTGCAAGAGCAAAGGTTTTTGCCCCTACCTCCTGGAATTCCTCATCCATCAACTTGCATTTCTCTTTTGAAGGCTCCATCTTCAGGATTTCATCAGACATTGCATATTTCAATATTATGATGTTGTCCCAGTCGATATCCCACTCTCTTTTAAACTCATCGTCCAGTTTGGCATAGCTCAACCCCGCAAACCTTGATGCGATGGCAATGTCCCTAAACTCATTTAGAAAATCGTCGGAGATGGCGGTTTTTGGATGGTGAGGGTTTTCAATTTGATAAAAATTAGGAATAGGTTGATGATATCTGAATCTCATACGAACCTATTTTGTCCTTAAAGCCTCGACGGCTTTAGGGAATTCTTCACAAAAGACTTTGATTTCCTCTGTTGGAATTGAGAAACTTATACGCAGGTATCTGTCTCCAAAGTCCTCAGAAGTGTATTCCCCTTCTCTTGTGAACAGTTTTTTCTCAACCAGATAATTTGACATGACCTTCGGATCGATTCCCGCACCTGACAGGTCAATGACCATCATGTTTGCCTGTGAAGGGTAAACCGGCAGGAACACACCCTCAATCGGGTCAATCATTTCCTTAATTAGCCTTTGATTTTCGAAGCATGTTTCTCTCATGCTGTCAAACCATTTAGGCTTTGACTTGAGACCTGCAATAGCACCGTATTGTGAGATGATATTCACACCCAAATCGTTGACCACAGCGTTCTTTATGGAATCTATGATTGGTTTTGAGGAAATCACTCCTCCTATTCTCAATCCTGCCATTCCAAATATTTTTGAAAAGCTGTAAATTGTCAAGGTTTGGCCTGGAGCATAGTCCTCCATGTTGAAGTGCTCTTGGGCAAAGTCCTTATAGGTTACGTCATGCAATAAGTATAAATCATTTTCCTTTGCGATTTCAGCGAATTCCTTCAATTCGTCTTCATTGTATCCTGAACCTAATGGGTTTAACGGGTCAATCAATATTACCATACGGGTGTTCTCATCCATGTTCTGCCTTAACAGTTCAGGAGTCAATTTGTAATCGTTTTCCTCATAATAGATTGGAACGTATCTTGCTTCATCTGCAAAACGGCTAGCGAAGTCCCCTATGATGAAGTATCCTGGGTCGGACAATATCACATTGTCTTCAGGCTCCAGGAGAGCTTGCATAACCAGATATAATGATTCTGTTGCGCCTGATGTCAATAACACTTCCAAATCCTTTAATCCTAAATCATCTAAAATCAATTGTTTAAGTTCGCTGAATCCTTCTGGGGCAGGATATTTACAATAATTCTTTTCCTTTATGGCTTCTATCATGGCATCGGCTATTGTGTCGTCGTGCAGATGGTTGGTGTTTTGTCCCATCCATATCATGTCTTCATCCATGTACATATCTTCAAAAAAGTCGTTAGCGCACTCATATCCTTCTGGAGGTACTCTTTCGGTTTTTTGAAATTTCTTTCTTGGGTTTTTAATATCGAAATCCTTTTCCCTCATATTATCAGCTCAAACAATTCCAAAATAAATATATATAATTAATTGTTAATAAAATTATCTTATTCAATACCATTTGAAGTGATTGAAAAAGTGATTCTCCTGCCTTCAGGCAAGCTTCTGTGTCTTTTTAATGTAGCAATCCTTTGATTTGTCTCATCACCACGTTCCAATTGGATTATCACCTTGCTAATGTATTCTATTATGTCTCCACCCACTGCCTTAACCTCACTGTTTCCTTCAGCATCAAATTGATTATATATTTGATTTGTAATTACAACAGCAATATCGTATTTGCGCGCTATGGATGCCAGTAACTGAATCTGTTTTCTCAATTCTTTACTTAACTTATAGGATTTCATGTCATCAACACGGTAAAGCGCAACGGCAGAGTCCAATATGATTAGATCCACTTCTTCATGGTGTTTTCTAAGCCACACGTCAATTGACCTTAGGTTTTCACTTTGTTGAATAAAATCAGTAGGTTCGAAAACCATTATGTTGTTGGCCACATTTGAAAAATAATGTCCTGAAATCTGTTTGATTCTATCAATTGAGATTCCTCCCTCAGTGTCCATGTAGATTACTTTTTTACCTGTTTTTGCAACATTTACAGCGAGTGTTAATGCCACATTACTCTTACCTGAACTTGGGGAACCATATATCTGTGTTATACAGCCTTTTTCAAATCCTCCCTCAAGCAGTTCATCAAGTGAGGAGTTTGATGGAATCTTATGATTGTCTTCAAAATTGGCCAATACTTTCATAATATCATATTGACTGTTATACATTATAAAAATTTTTAATTTAAAAAATAGTTTTGTTGGGGCCCACACCGAAACCCGCATAATTTCGTTTTTTATATTACAATAAGTTTTCCCTGAAACTTATTTTCAGTTCGTCTTTAAGCTTGTCTGAGTAGTTTCCGCTTTCAACAGTTAACATGGCAATCTCATACAACACTTTGTTCAATGATTTGCCCTTATCAGTTAATTTATATCTTATGTCACGTTTATCGAATTTATCCACAACCCTGTGGATTAGACCATTGTCTTCCATGTCTTTTAAACAGTTACTTAAAACCTTATTTGAAAGTTCAGGTTTTCCTTCTTTGAATTCATTGAATCTTGTCTTTCCATAGAAGAGATCACGAATGATGTGAATAACCCATTTCTTTCTGAATAAGTCCACAACTAATTCAATAGGACATGTTTTAATATGCTTGGTGATTTTCATAATAGTTTCCTCCTAAAAATTAGTCGGTTATAATGACTTGTTTTTAAAGCATATAAATCTTTCTATTTTTTTGAAGGTGACCAAATGGTTACAAAAAGCTTTTATATATCCTTTAAGCTAAGATTGAATTGAAAGTCATAATTTATGGCTTTCAACTTTTAGAAGATGGCAAAAAACAATAGAATAAACATTGGAAATGAAGATGAAGAGTTTTCCTCTGAAATAGATACTATGAAAATAAGTTATTGGCAATGCATCAAAACATAAAAAATCAGTCAGCCATACAAAGATATTCATTGGATTTTCCAAAAAGGAATTTTTTGAGAGGGCATTGGACACTTGCCCAAAACCGATTCCAACCTCTAAAATAAAATATGGATCCCCCAAGACAGTTCAAATCAAAAAATTCCGCCATCTACCCCAAATCCAACATTACCATAAGGTTACCTAAGCTTTATATACTGCCTTTCGACAATGCAATAATACAAACTCAAATAGAGGTGAAAATATTGAAAAAAGCATTTATCATGATTTTAATAATAATCTTATCGGTGACATCGAGCATTAATTTCGTAACCGCTCAGAATGAAACCGAAATATCCATAGCCAATACCAAAGATGAGAATATTGGCAGAAATAGTGAAAAGGTTGAATGCCTTGAAAGCGGATGCATAAACATTAGCTTTGAAGACGGATACCGTGGGTACTGCATCAATTACGGAAAGCATGAAGCCGAAATCGGCGACTCGTTCAGCCCAGAAAACACATCATATGCAACAAACAGGAATACCGGCGAAGATGTTGGAAATTGCCTTAAGACATTCTTTGTGGAGTATTATGACCATGCGATGAAAGATGAAATCGTAACCCAGCACACAATCTGGCATTTCACAGATGATTTCAATGGCTGGAGACTGGATTATGACCTGATCGATAACATCCGGAGTGCATCCTCAACAAAAGAGATTCCCGATTTCGGAGCAGTCAAGAAGATTAACAATACAACCGAGGCGGTCTTTGACTTTAAAGTGTTGAAATCCGGTGAAACCGACAATCAGAATTTCTTCATATACAAAATCATCTACAGGAACATAATCCCAGAAATATTAAAAAGCAATACAACAAATGACACCATGATTGAACAAATGGAAAATTCAACATCACAAAATGCCACCCCCCACCATGAAAACATTACCCATGAAAAAGAGTCACACAACAAAGCTGGCGAGACCATACCATGCACAGAAAATGAACAAAAAAAGAATGGAATAATGAATCTATCAAAGCATGTGACCGGCAGGAACCATTCAATTGGAATTATAATGCTGATGATACTGTTATTCATCGTGGCAATCAAATACATTAGATATTACGATTAATATCTACTTTCTTATTATTTTTGGGCGAAAGCCGGTCAAGTCAATGATTGATGATGCGTGAGAGGAGTTTAAATCGCCGACATCAATAACCAAATCAACCTCACAGTCCAATTGATCCAGAATTTCATCCGGATTTGCCAGCATTTCATCATCAGACAAATTTGCACTGGTTGTAGTTATTGGAAATATGCCTGCCAGCCTGCAGGCGAGTTCGCAATCGGGGACCCTGACGCCAACATCGCTCAAGCCGCTTGTTATGACTCGAGGGACGATCTTGCGCTTGTTTAGAATGAATGTGTATGGCCCCGGAAGATATTTGTTCAAGGTTTGCTTTTGGCTTAATGACACCTTAGCAACCAAATCGATGCTTTCAACATCACGGACAAGTATTGAAAGGGGTTTTAAAAAACTTCTTTGCTTTATGTCAAAAACTTTTTTGACAGCGTTTTTATCAAAAATATTGGCTCCCAACCCATAAACCGTATCGGTTGGATATAATATGACTCCTCCCTCGGACAAAACGCTTATGGCTTCAAAAATAATATCCTCATCAATTTTATCAATACTTGTTTTTAAGACTTTCATTCAACTTTATATTAGATAAAATCTTTATATATAATTATGCTTCAAAGTTTAAGACCATTATTGACAAAGATATTGAATCCACTCGCTAGAAATCTGAACATAAATCCCAACATTGTAACAGTGATCTCCCCATTCGTTGCGGTTCTTGCAGCCTATGGATTTGCAAATCATAACCTGATTTTGGGCTGTATTGCAATACTGTTTTCAGGATTTCTGGATGTTGTTGACGGAGCCGTTGCAAGATACCATGACAGGGCGTCCCCATTCGGCGCATTCCTTGACTCAACAATGGATCGGTTCGCTGATGCGATAATCTATATCGGAATCATATTCGGAGGATACTGCGACTGGTTTGTAGGTGTTTTGGCAATACACTCTGCGATAACCGTCAGTTACGTTCGTGCAAGGGCGGAATCCCAAGGGGCAGAGTGCAACATCGGAATTGCCGAAAGGGCAGTCCGTATGATAATCCTGATGGTCGGAGCAATAATCGGTTACTTTGCAGGCGACATCTACTTTACATACGTTATTTACTTACTAGTAATCCTATCATACTTTACCGTTGGACAAAGAATCGTACATGTTTGGAGGCAATTGAAATGACTGAACTGGAAAGCCCGGAAAAGATAGCAAAGGACATTGCAAAACTGGAAAGGAACCTTAATCAGGTGGCTCACATTGAGTTTGTTGGAAAGGAAAAGGAAGTCTATGACAGGGCAATTGACTACTGGAACGATTCAAAATACTATCTTGAAAAAGAGGACATGAGGACTGCATTCGGATGTATAGAATACAGTCACGGCTTGCTTGATGCCTTAAGGATGATTCACGGAATCATCTAACTATTTTTTTTTGAATTTGAATTAACTTATTTTAAACATGTTAACTAAATTATCAAATCCTAATTAAATCTTCTTATTTTAAGTCCATTAAATTAATTTCATCAAATAGCTTAAATTCCTCATCAAAACTTGCAACATAATCTAAATTATAATATTCATATATTACAACTTCTGAACAGTCTATAAATCCTAATTTGAATTTGTTTTTATTGTATTTTTCAAAGATTGCAAAAACATTGTCACTGTACATGTTAATGTCTGATTCATTGATGATTGTGAAATTATCTTTCATATAGTTATATACTAGTCTAACTAATGCAATATCCTTTGTTTTTTGGCCAAGTATTGTTATTACTTCAGATACTATCCCATTTGAAATATAGCAATCATTATCTAAAATTTCCTTGTTTTCTATTGCTCTTTGATGTAGAGGGTCATTTTTTCTAAATATTGCAATGATAAACGATGAGTCCAATAAAATTTTCATTTGTATAAACTCCTTTTTAGTTCGACAGCATCTCTAGAATCATCATCTTCAATTATGCCTAAAACATCATCCAGACTTACTTTTTTTCTTGGTTTGATTACAATTTCATCATTTTCATTAATAGACCAATCAATGACTGTATCATCAATAGTTAAATCTGTTAGTTTATTACGCACAGCCTTAGGGATAGCTAACTGATAATTTTTATATAAAGTGGTTGTTGCAATTATATTATCCATAATATTCAGACTCCATTAACTTTATTCAATTAATATTATATTTTCAGATAATATAAAGTTATCTGAAAAATAATAAAGTCACTAATTAAAAGTTTTTAAATAACAACGTGAATGATGAAAAAATATTTTGGAGCAGCATATATACAATATCCGCTATTGACAACATAGATTATGAAAATCAATACAACCATCAGCTATCCAAACTACTTCTCCACCATTTAAATGAATATTGCCCCCATTAACTACATTAAACTTAAATATTTTTAAAAATAATATATTATCATGACTTTCATGAATAAAAGTGCCAATATAAAACAGTTTCAACTGATTAAATTCATTAATGAGAATTGCGATGACGACCATTTGATATCAAAGATTTCAATCGTGCTACGCCGGGACAAGATAGAGGCGCCTTATTACATGGACACCAAGATCAGACTGTCCACCTGCATTGACAGGCAAGAAAACGGACTTATTCATGCGATGAACCTGTTAAACCACAATAGGATGCACAACTTAACTGAAGACACATATAATGAAATCGAATCATTAATCCTTGATGCATTTGATGGTCAAGATGAGTCAGACCAGATGAAAATCTTTAGAGATGAAAAAAGGCTTAAGATAGTCCTAACATCCAAAAATGATGAGGAAATCAGAACTCTCTTTGAAAACTGTCATGAACTTTTTGACAAGATAGACAATCTTGTCGACTAAAATAAAAAAAGGATGATGGATATAAATTCCATCTACACATCAATTTTACTATTTATCAGGGAATCATCACCGGCAGATATTATCTCACCATCCAAAACTTCGATAACTCTGTCTGCAAGTTTGGCAACATCCATATCGTGAGTTACAATTATCAGTGTCACGTTCTTGTCTTCGTGCAAATCGATTAGTTGCTTAAGGATTTTGCTACTTGTCTTTGAATCCAGTGATCCTGTTGGTTCATCCGCCAATATAATTGATGGGTTGTTGGCAAGTGCACGGGCGATTGCCACCCTTTGACGTTCACCGCCGGACAGCTTGTTCGGCTTTATGTCCGCCTTGTCCCCGAGACCGACATCATCGAGCAGCTTCAATGCCCTTGATCTCATCTCCTTGGAGGACAGCTTTTGTGTGAACATCGGAATTTCAATGTTTTCCACAACGGAAATGTTTGGAATCAGGTTGTGCAGCTGGAAAATGAATCCTATGCTTTCTGCCCGAAACTCATTGAGCTTTTTGGATGAGTTCAGGTCCTGGCCTGCAACGTTGATGGATCCTGAATCCGGAACATCCAATGCTCCGAGCATGTTCAACAATGTTGACTTTCCGGAACCTGAAGGACCTATGATTGACACGAATTCTCCGTCCCCAATTGTGAGGTTTATGCCGTTCAATGCCTTGATTTTACCGCCTTCATAGCTTTTATACAAATCTTTAATTTCTACCGCATTCATTTTTCCACCTCACTCATACCTCAATGCCTCTGTTGGAGGAAGCTTGACCGCTTTTATCGCCGGATAAATTCCACCTATGATTCCAACCACAATAGCTATTGAAAACGCCTGGATAAATATCTTTGGAGTGAACAGCGGGTCTATTCCCATTTGAGGAGCCAAAAGAGTGCATGCCCCAAATCCTATTAGGGAACCTATAATTGCGGATACGATTGTGATTACCAATGACTCGCCCACAATCATACCAAGAATTCTCTTATCCGACCATCCGACAGCCTTCAGAACGCCAATTTCTCTTGTCCTTTCAAATACTGACATGAGCATTGTGTTGATGATTCCTAGTCCCCCTACAATGATTGCAAGAAGTGAAATCGCCCATGTTGATGCCTGAAGCATATTGAGCATGTCCGCCATTTGGGTCATCTCCATGACTGATGTGATAGTTGTTATGTTGTCACCGTATTTGGCGTCAATTCTGTCAGCCACTTCCTGAGCGTCCACACCCTTTTCGACCTTGACGTAGATGTTTGAGATTGAATCCTCATCATCCATCAGCTCTCCGACCTTGGAGATTGATGTGAACACTCCGCCGGCCATGTTTGAGTCTCCGGTTTCATAGATTCCGACAACCTCAAATTCCTCGCCGTCCACTTCAATGGTGTCTCCAACCTTGTAATCATTATCCTCAGCATATATCTCACCGAGGATTACTTCATTGGCATCGTCTTCAAATATCCTACCATCCTTCATTGAGATGTCTGCCAATGTTGTGCCTGCAGGGTCGATTCCGATCAGAGTATTCATGTAATCGTCACCGACTGATGTCAAAACGACATAAATCGGATAGGCCTCATCCACACCTTCAACGGCTGCAATCTTGTCTGTCCATGAGGCGTCTATGGTGTTTGTCCCATAGGCCGAATCCCCAGTTTCCTTTCCTGAAATCGAAAAGTCGGCACCCCCTGCATGGATTGTATCCTCAAAGGTATTTACCAAACCGTCTGTGATTCCACCAAGAGCCACAATGACAATGATGCCTATTGCGATGCCCACAATGGCAAGTATTGCACTGTTCTTTCTCCTGAATGGATTTTTAAGAATAAATTTTAAAAATGACATAATACTAAATAGTAGTGTAATATATAAATAACTAATCACGGCATTGATTAAGATGCAAAAATGAGGTATTGAAATGCACAAGAAAGTACTTTTAGAAAACGTTGAAAAAATCCACACAACAGAAATGGGCATTGGAAGGATTCAGAAGAATCTGGGAATTGATGAGGAGCCCGTAAGCTACTGCATTTCAAAATTAAAACAGGACAATTCAATTGTCAACAAAGAAGGTAAAAATTACTACGTTGATGTTGACGACTGCATAATAACAATTAATTCAAGCAGCTTTACAATAATCACAGCCCATAAAAAATAGGTTTCAATTATTCTTCTTAATCAATTCTTCTAACTTTTCAAGGTTATCGTTAACCTCATCGAATTTGTTATTCAAATCCTCAAATCTGTCATCATAATCTTTAAGTTTGCCTTTAAATTGCCTCTTTAGAATGGCTGCAGTCAATGTTGCGGTACCTGCACCTGAAATGATAAAACCCATCCAAGCCAATACCATACTGTTTACTTTTCCAACTTCAGAATGTCCCAGCACTGCATAACCGTTACTGGTAAATGCATTGGAAACCATAACGATTGCATCTAAAGGAGTTTTCGTTTCTACAATTGATGTGATGATGAAACTGAAAAAGACTATTGCATACAATAAGATGACACCTATTCCCAAGGTATGCAATTCAGTGTATTCATCAAATTTATCAAAATAATATTTCATGAAGTATAGGAAGACAGGAATATGAATCAAATCTATAAAACCTACCAGTGGAGTGCCGAATAACAGATAATGCAAAGCTCCATAAGGAACCAACAACAGTAAAATCAGTTTATGTACGGTTGTGCTTTTATCGATTGTTGCTGCAATATAAAGTGAAAGAGTGACATCCAATATTGCAAAATAAAAGGTGTCCATATTCACATATATTAATGTATACATCACATTAATGAAACATGCAGTCATCAGTGCCAAATAAGCTACCTGACGCAATGTGTGAACTTCCTCCTCCGGAAGATACTCATTCAAATTAAAATATTTATTTTTAGTTATGGGTCTTTTTTTAACAATGAATGCTCCAACCGCCGTTAAAATTAAAAATAATATGATTTCAATAAGTATGCGCACCACGGTTGTTGACATAAACCAGTTTTCCAATTCAATTCACCTTATATTATTTATGAAAGTCATTATTAAAAATTTTTTTGATGCCTCGAAATTGGTGTGAAGATTTTGTTTTTGAATGATGATTAGTCAATTCTTGTGGGTTCGTTTAAAGAGTTCTCAGAATAGTTCAAAAAAGTCTTAAATGTTAAAAAAAGTAAAAAAAAAGAAGAGATTATAAATCTCTTTTAAATTTATTCATCCATGTCTTCAAATCTGGATTCTAATTTTTCCATTACACCAGGAAGTGAAGTGTATTCCATTTCTTCAGCAGGTAATCTGTGAGGTTCGAATGGACCGTGTCTTCTGATGTAAGTTGCGATTTTAGCAGCTTGTTCACGGGTTGGGTCGAATGCAGGGTCGTCAAATAAGTCGACTGGTCCGATCAATTCACCGTTAGCTACTTGGAAACCTAATCCTACTACTCTAGGTGGTCCGTCGAATCTGATTGGGTTTGCTTCCATTTCAGATACCGGCATCATTGGACCGTTGTGGGATCCTCTCATCCATCCACTTACCATGTGTGGGAATGCAAATGGATCTACACATTCACCGTTAGCAGGGAAACCAGATTGTGCTCTTACGATACATACTGGGTCGTCTTTACCAACGTATTCTCCAGCCATTAAGTTTAACCTTTCAGTACTTATTGCAGCTGCGATTTCACCGTTTTTCTTCCATACTCTTTTGATTACGTATCTTCCGGTGGAACCAATTAATGCAAGCAAGTCGTACATTTCTTCAGGACAGTTAAGGATAACTTTTCTGTGTTCGATTACATCGAATACTTCAAATTTGAATCCATCATGTAATGATGGGTCAATAACTAATCCTGCAGTGTTGAATGGGTCTGCGAACATTCTGAATACTGGTAAGTTGAATGCACCAGGTTCGGTTTTGTCACAGCAGAATACTAAAACAGGGTCGGATGGCCTTTCTTCGAATTCCATTTCAGCGACACCAGGTCCCATACCTTTGATGTTTCCAGAGAAGGTATCGGATAACAAGTCTTGACCTGCACCGTATAATTTTAATTCACGTGCCCTTTCGGTAGCTTTCATGAATGCGTCATATGCGGTTTTGTGTACTTCTTCGTTTTCTACCCCTTTGTCGTGGGTCATGATTAAGTCTATGTCGTCTCCGCAACGGGAAACATAGTAATCTTTTATGATACCTGCTTCTAATGCGTCAGCTAAAACTTCGTCACAAATTTCCATTAAATCAGGGTGTGCGACACAGTGTCCGGACACACTTCCGATATCAGCTTTAATTACACTAACAGTAGTTTTCATTTTAAATACCTCGAATTAGTAAATTATTATTTACTAGACATTTATTATTTTTGATTTGGATAGTATTTAATTATTATGATTAGAATTATGTAATTTAAAAAAAAAGTGAAAGAAAAGAATATTAATCTAATTTTCTAATATTCTCAAAGGCCTTTTCTATTTCAACATCCTGGTTCATGGCCTCGCAAGCCTCCTTAACGCGCTCTAAATCCGCACGGGTTTCAGGATATTTTGGAACTGCACTGCACCCTCCATCATCTATTTTGGAGATTTCGAACGTTCCGATTTCCTTAGCAATGGCAGTGATTTCCTCCTTGTCAAGCCCTATCAACGGTGACAATATCGGCATTTCAACGCCGTATCTTGTTGCAAGGATGTTTGACAGTGTCTGTGATGCGACCTGGCCAACGCTGCTTCCGTCAACTATTGCATCTGCACCTAGCTTTTGTGCCAATTTCTCCGCTATGTGATACATTCCGGACTTGCACAAAACACAGGTCATCTTTTCAGGGGCGTTGTCCTTGGCGGCCTGCAGATACTCACCGTAATCGATTACTCGCTTTTTGATTGGAGTTCCCTTGGCGTAAATGTTTAGTTGGTCAACGAGTTGGTTGAAAAGCTCTGTGACCTTCGGACCTGCGAAAGGATCGTTGTTGCAGTGAAGCGCAACAACCTCACATCCCCTTTTCATCATAAGATATGCAGCTACAGGAGAGTCTATTCCGCTTGATAAAAGCACAACGACTTTTCCCTGTGTTCCCAAAGGCAATCCGCCAGGGCCTTTAATCTTTTCATGGAAAATGAAAGTCCTCTCTTCACGGACTTCAACGAATATTGTCAAATCAGGATTTGTCAAGTCAACCGGTGCCAGAACCACATCCCTTACGACACCACCGCAATGGGCAGCCATTTCCTGGGAGGTGAAATCATGTTTACCCACGCGACGGCACTTGATTGCGAATTTTGTGTTCTCGTCAATCAGATTCTCACTGACCAAATCCTCCACATACTCTGTCAATGTTTTATCAATGTCTTCATAACTTGTATGTGTTGAAGTTGCGGGAGAGTATGACACGACACCGAACACCCGGTTCAGCTTTTCCACACCGTCTTCAAAATCATCAGGACAAATATAGATTCTTCCCTGGTTTCTTTCTACATCGCATTCAAAAGTAGCTTTGATATTCTTAACTAGCTTTCTTTCAAAACGTGACCTTATTTTAGGACTTTTAAGTCCTATTTCACCATATCTAGCAATTATTAAATCATAATTCATTCAAACAACTCTTAAAGTTTAGTACACGCTGAAAAAAACAGTAATCCCTTCTATACTAGTTTTAAATATAACAGCAAGTATAATCTTTCAAAATCAATGTTAATAAAATTTTTGTAGTGGCAGAACCGTAATGTAAAATTATTTTTATGTAGATTCATAAAATGTAATATATCCAATACATTTAAGGTGACAGAATGAAAATGAAGAATTTAATAGGAATCATGGCAATAGCCATTCTGACATTGCTATGCATCGGAGGGGTTTGCGCCACAGAGGATGGCGATAATCTGAGCATTGACAATAATGATTCTCAAATAAAGTATAGCGATGACTTTAATGAGATAAATGGAAATTCGAGTGGAGAAACCGGTTTTGCAGATGGCAATGCATCAACCACAACTGACCAAAACACCACACAACAGAATGCTCCCAAAAGCGAGAAAATCAATCCAACTGTCTTTTGCAGCCAGGAATTCATACACAAAAAAAGCAAAACATTCAAAGTGAAAGTGTACAGCTACAATGATGATTCCAAACTTGTATACCATAAAAACCTCAAACTAACGGTTAAGGTCAAAATCGGCAAAAAGACCAAAACTTACCATGTCAAAACCAACAATAAAGGGGAAGCAAAGATATTGAACGTCAAAAACCTGAAAGTCGGAACATACAAGGTTACCGTGACCACCCCCGACAAGAGGTTCAAGATAAAGGAAACAGGACACATATTTATTTACGGCAAAGCCAAAAAGAAAACCACAATCAAGATGAAGAAAAACAAATATGGAATTGAAGCAACCAAGAAACTAAACAAAAGGGATGTTCTCTGGACATTCTACGAACCTAGGGATGCTCAATTCAAAAAAGGCGTGTACGCAAAAACTTATGATGTCAAAAATCCTCTTGACGGATTCCCTCATTCCATGATTTACAAGGCAAAATTCTACTTTAAAAACAAAAAGACTGGAAAAATCATTTCAAAGACAGCAAAATTAAAAGCGGACAAATTCTATGGTTGGAAAGACATAAAAGTAAAACCTATTAAAGGCTACAAACCAATCGAAACAAAAGTTTGGTATTTAACCAGATAAGAGATTAACACTCTCTTATTTTATCTTTTTAAAAAAAAATAAGGAAGGATAAAAGGATTATCCTTGAATTAAATCAACTGCAGTTTGGATGGCCTCATCCATTTTGTCTGCATTTTTACCTGCACCCTGTGCCAAGGTCAAACGGCCACCGCCGCCACCACCTAAAACGCCTGCTGCAGTCTTGATGATCTCATTGATTTTGACTCCACTGTCGATTGCACTTTGTGAAGCCGCACCAACGATTTTACCGTCGCTGTTTCCCATGATGACAACATCGGCCTTGCCGTTGTCAGTGAAGTCGGTTGCCATTTTCTGAAGCTCCTTGAAGTCAGCCTCAATCAGCTGGTGAACAACCTTCAAGCCGTTGATTTCATCGTATTCGTCTGCCAATGAGTTCATCTTTAAGCTTGCAATCTCTGATTTCAGACGGTCAATCTCATTTTTCTGTGCTTTCCATTCGGAGAAGAACCTGTCACAGGTTTTTGGCAACTGGTCGTTTTCAACCTTGAAGATTCCTGAACTTTCACGCAGGATTTCACCGTCATGCTGCATTGAATCGATTGCCGCAAGCCCTGCTGAAAAGTCAATCCTCTCAACACCGTCCTGAACCCTTTCGGTCTTGTTGATCTTAATCGGCCCGACCACACCTGTCCTCAGTACGTGTGTACCTGCACATGCCTGAACGTCGACTCCAGGAACTTTGACCACACGAATCATTTTTCCAGGAACGATACCCCCCTGGTATAGTACGAATCCGTATAATTCCTGTGCCTCGTCCCTTGTGTGGAACTGGATGTCCAAGTCGATGTTGTCCATTACGTATTCATTGGCCAATTTCTCGATTTCATTCAGCTCTTCCTGTGTGATACGTTTATAATGTGAAAGGTCGATACGTGCACGGGTTAGGCCGTTTTGTGACCCTGCCTGCCAGATGTGCTGACCAAGCACTTTTCTTGCCGCTGCAATGACCAGGTGTGTTCCTGTGTGGTGGCGTGCAAGGGTTATCCTTCTTGTCCAGTCAAGTTTGCCTGTGACTTTTTTGCCAACCATGTCATCAGTCACGTCACCATCTACATGGTGCAATACGACATTGTCAATCTTTTCAGCATGATTCATTTTAAAGACATTTCCGTCTATGGAAACCTCACCTATGTCTGAAGGTTGGCCTCCTCCTTCAGGGTAGAATACTGTTTTATCGAAGATTAAACATTTGTCCCCATCTTTTTCAACTAATCCTAAAACTTCCGCTTCGAACTCTTCTTGGTAGAAATCTTTATAGAACAATAAATCGGTTTCAGGGAAGTCTACTTTAAATGTGGATTTCTTGTTTGTTGTGTCCTTCTCGTGAGCTCCTGCAACCTGTGTGAAGAAATTATCCGGAACATTTACGGTAAATCCGTCACCTGCCATCTCAACGACTGTTTCAGGAGGAATTCCATGGGCATCATACAAATCAATCAGCATGTCAAGAGGCATTTCTGATTTGCCCTCTTTCTTAAGTCTTTTGATGGACCTTTTGACTATGCTTCTTCCTTTTTTGACTGTTGCTGCGTATCTTTCCTCTTCAAGAGTGATGATGTTCATGATGTGCTCCTCGGAGTCGCGAATCTCAGGATAGAACTTGGACAGGAAATCAAGCTGTATTGCCATGACATCAGCCAGGGATTCCTTCATGTCCAATTCCTTCATGAACCTGATGGTTCTTCTTAAAACCAGTCTTGCCAGGTATCCCTCTTTCACGTTTGAAGGAATGATTCCGTCTGCAATCATGAATGCAAGGCATCTTGTGTGGTCGGCAATGATGTAGATTGCCTCCATAGGTTCTGCCGCCTTCAGGTACTCTTCCAATGACAAGTCGAGGCTGTCAGCCACTTGCTGCCTGAGTTCCTTCAGGTCCCCAATATCCTCGATATCCATCATTCCGGCGATTTGCGCATTTCTTCCTTGAATGTCCTCGTTGATCTCAACTCCGGTCAACTCTTTTAGCTTGTCAACAACAGGAGCGAAGCATGCGTCATAGGCTGTTGGAGTTCCCTGTGAAATCCATGCGATTCTCTCAAGACCGTAACCGGTGTCCACAACCTTGATTGGGATTTCCTTCTTGGATCCATCCTCAAGAGTTTCGTATTGGATGAATACCAAAGTGGCAAGTTCCACACCACGGCAGCAAACCTCATAACAAGGTCCCTCATTACCTCCGCCTGCCCACCAGGACTTGATGAAGGTAATCTCCTCAGTGTTGATTCCAATGTGTTCGAAGAATTTGTGGCACAATTCGATTGTGCGGTCTTCCCAGTAAATGAAATCGTCTTCCTTGTTGATGACTGTGTGGGTTCCCATTGTGAAGCAGGTCATGTGACGGCCTGTCCTACCGACGTTGTCCACATCGTTCAGTCTGATTGAAGGTTGGGCCATTTCAATAGGATTTGCCGGAGGCTTGACAAGGCCGGAGGTAATCCAAGGCTGGAAACAGAAGATTGATGCTCCAACTAAAAATACGTCATCTCTCCATCTTTTAGCCAAAACGGGATATCTTGGGACATGTGTGTGTCCTTCACTTTCTAAAAATTCTCTAAAAACTTTCTGGATCTCATATAAATTGTATGGCTTGTCGGTTGCAGGATTTGCAATAAACTCATACTCATCACATGGAGCGTCCCCGCAAGTGTCTCTATCCACCTGTGAGTAAAACTCCTGTCCGCAAGTTTTACATGTTTGTTTTTTATAACCAAGTTCGTCAAAAATTTCTACCATATTAATCATTAATAACTATATTTTTTAATTAATAAATAATTAATGAAAAATCGGTTAGAAAAAACAGTAAAAATAAAGTTTCGTAAAAAAAGTATCAAAAATAGTCAAATTTTATACAAAAAAATAAAAAAAAGAAAGGTGATAGATTTAAAAAATCTATCCGAAGAGAGCACCTAATCCAGCTGCTGCAGCTTCTTCAGAAGCTTCTTCTTCCTCTTCTTCTTCTTCCTCTTCTTCTTCAACAGCTTCAGCTGCTGCTGCAGGTGCAGCTGCAGGTGCTGCTGCTGCCATAGCAGTAGTTTCCATAGCTTCGTCGATGTCTACATCTTCTAAAGCTGCGATTAAAGCTTTGATTCTTGCGTCATCAGCTTCAATTCCTGCTGCTTCAATAATACTTTTAACATTTTCTTCGTTAATATCTTTTTCTGCACTGTGCAAAATCATTGCCGCATATATATATTCCATGTTATCACCATTAGTTTGTTTTAAAGTGTTAGTTTTTTATAATATTAAAAATTTTAAATTTAACCAAACAGAGCTCCTAACCCAGCTGCTGCTGTTTCTTCACTATTTTCTTCTTCTTCCTCTTCTTCCTCTTCTTCTTCAACAACTTCCTCTTCTGCTGCTGGAGCTGCTGCAACAGCAACATTGGAAAGTTTTTCAGCTAATTCGTCATCAATAGCACCAGGTGCGTCTGCAACTTCGGATGCTAAAGCTAACATTTTAGCTTGTGCTAAACCAATGATTGGTTCTGAAGTTTCTGAAGTCATTATAGCTGCTTCTACACCGACATTAATTGCTCTGGTGTATGCAAGAGTAATGATAGTGGAAATAGTTTCGTCAGTAGGGATCGCTGCATTAACAGATAAGTTAAATGCATTTCTAAATGCGTTCTGTATGTCAGCTAATGTTTGTTCCTCATCGATTGCGAGTAAATCAGAAGTATAAACTGAACCTTCCTCATATACTGCTTTTAAATCAATTCCTACTTCCATTGGATTAATATCCATTCTTGATAAAGTTGCTGCAACTTGTTTGGATACTGTTTCGCCTGCTGCGACTACAACAGTTTCTTTTTGAACGCAGATTTTACCTTTATCAATTTTTGCAGGAATACCTACTTGTTGTAATTCACCTAAAAATGGACCTGGTTCGAATCCTGTGTCTCCTTCAGGCACAATAATATCTTCTTCAGCAACAGCGCCCGGTTTTGCAGGAGCTGAGGTTTTGCTGTCTTCCAATATTTTGTACAATTTGAAAGGATTCATTTCGGTTGCGATAAGTGCAACTTGACCATCCATATGTTCGGACAAATCAACAATGTTGGTTTTATCAGCATTACAATCTTCGAAAGCTAAATCAATAAGGTTTTTCTTAGACATTCTGATAACAGCTTTTCCTTTGAGAGATTTTCTCATTTCTTGGAGCTGTTTTGCAGGAATGTTGACTAAGTCGACGATACCGATAACATCGTATTCGCCAATAATACCTTTTAGCTCTTTAACTTCTTCCTTTTTCCATTCAGCAACATGAGCCATTAGATCACCCTCACTACTGGTCCCATAGTTGTTTTAATAAACATGGACTTTATTTGACTTCTTCCTTTTTCTAAATTGCGGTCTAAGACTGTAAGAACAGTTTCCACATTTTCAGCTATGTCCTCGTCTGACATGTCTTGGCTTCCAACAACAATCTGAATAGAAGCTTGTTGTTTTACACCAACTTTGACAGTGCTTTGTAATCTTTCTAAAAGAGGATCCAATTTGATACTTGCAGGCACTGGTTTTGGCATTTTTCCACGTGGACCAAGAACTGGACCAAGGAATCTACCTACCAATGGCATCATATCAGCTTGAGCTATTAAGAAATCAACAGAGTTAGCCATTTTTTTAGCGGATTTTCTGTCTTTTCCAAACTCTTCTAGATCCTGTTTGTTGATTACAACGTCAAGACCAGCATCTTTAGCTTGAACAATGAGTTCCCCGTCAGCGATGACTCCGATTTTTACCTCTTTGCCACGGCCGTTAGGAAGAGTAACTTCCTCATTAAACCTGTTTTCTGGTTTTTTGACATCTAAGTCACGGATATTAATAATAATATCTACGGACTCAGTGAAGTTTCTCGGCTTTGATTGTTCTTTTGCCTCCTTCACCGCGTTAATTACATCTTGTGTCATTATTCAACCCCCATGAACATTTGAATGTTCATTGGATTCATTTTGGTTTCATGAGTATCGATTACAAGAAAAAAATTCTTCAACGATTGCATGAATTAAAAACAGTATATCAATTATAACCGTAATTATAACATCATATACACTGTATTATTAACTTAATTTTAAATTTCAACTAGACAATATCTATTCTGATAAGATATCATCGTATACTCCAGCATCAACATCTTTTTGTGCTTCTCTTGGGTCTTTACCGTCAACAGATAATCCCATACTTACACAGGTTCCCATAACTTCTTTGATACCTGCTTTGTAATCATTAGATAATAATGAATCAAATTTCATTCTAGTGATTTTTAAAGCAGCTTCAATAGGCAAGTCATTGACAATGTCTAAACCTGGTTCGTGAGAAGCTTTTTCGATGCCTAATTCTTCCATGATGAGAGCAGTAGTTGGCGGAGTACCGATTTCAATTTCGAAATCTTTGGTGTCTCTGTCTACGCTAATGATAACAGGCACTTTCATTCCTGCAAAGTCAGCGCTTTTCTTATTAATTTCTTCTACAACTTGCATCATGTTAATACCGAGAGGTCCTAAAGCAGGGCCTAATGGTGGTCCAGGAGTAGCGGTTCCACCTTCGATAAGAACTTCGACTGTATCTTTAGCCATCAGTCAGCCTCCTTTTGAATTATTCTAATTTGATCAGCTTTAACAGTAACCGGAATCGGTACTGCAGCTTCTATTAACTCAAGAACGACTTCTTCACGTGATTCATCAATACGAACCACTTTTGCTCTTTCTCCTTTGAAAGGACCAGAAATGAGTTCCACAATACTTCCTTTTTGAATAGAGGAAATAATAGGTTCTGGTTTTAAGAATCTTTTAACTTCATCAAAGGTAATACCAACACTACCTTCAACAACACCTCTTAAATGTTGTACTTTCAAATCAGGATTCCTAAGATCTATTTTTGTTGAAGATTCAACTAAAATATACCCCTTTAAAGATTCAGGGACAAGAATTGAAGAAATACCTATGCCATCAATGGTTCTAGCCTTACGGGCTAAGAGCCTGGCAACATTTCTCTCTTGACCTGCGGAGGTTTTTAGAGCATATATGGTACTGTTAGTATCTTCCATGAAAAATTCACCTATTTTTAAAGTTTTTATTTGTTAATAAAATCATACATTAAGTTAAAAATATTATAGAAGCCATTGTTTTTAAGAATGAAAATTCTATAAAAATAAGATTTCTATAATAGTAATATCTATGTAAAATAGTAGTATTTAAAACTTTTCCAAAAATCGAAAAATCTTAAGAAAAAAGCATTACAAAAATTTTATTATAATTGATGGATCAAAAAATAAATGAATGGTATTAGATACCAATTACGTGACCTAAACAGACAATGATATATCCGATACCGCCGATGATAACAACACCAATTGCTGAAATCTTAGCTAATTCGAGGTATTCTTTTCCATCAGGTTTTCTTGATACTTTTAATACTCTTTTGCTGTCTTTAATAAACTTATTGAAACTTTCTTGTACATTCATTTAAATAACCCAAAATAAAATTAAATTATAATAAAATAATAGTAATAAGATAATTTTTAACTTAAACATTAATAAATGTTTGCATTAGACAAAAAAAATTAAAAGATAGAATTAGAAAATTCCATCAATAAAATCATCTAATTCATCGCTAGCAGGTTCAGATTGTTCTTTTTCTTCAGCATATTCGATATCTGAAGTTTTACCTGCATTGTAATTAGGTTCAATGCCTGAAACAACCACTGTGGTTCTAACAGTATTTTGGAGACTTTCATCAATTTGAGTACCCCAAATAATGTTTGCTTCAGGATCCAATTTATCGGCAACAACCTGAACAATTTTTTCAGCTTCATGTAATGTTAAGTCAGAACTACCAGATATGTTGACCAATGCACCGGTTGCATTTGAAATGTCGATATCTAATAATGGGCTGCTTAATGCTTCATGTACTGATTCTAAAGCTCTGTCGCCAGTATCGGATTCACCCATACCAATCATAGCCATTCCAGAACCACTCATAATGCTTCTAATGTCAGCAAAGTCTAAACTTACAAGACCTTTCTTAGTGATTAGTTCAGTGATTCCCTTAACAGCTCTTCCTAAGATTTCGTCAGAAACCATGAATGCTTTGTTTAATGGTAAGTTTGGTGCGACTTCTAATAATTTATCATTTGGTATAATAATTACGGTATCAGCAGCATCTTGGAGTTTTTCTAAACCTTGTTCTGCGTTTTCTCTTCTTTTGATACCTTCAGCAGAAAATGGCATAGTAGCAACAGCAACGGTTAATGCTCCTAATTTTTTAGCAATTTTAGCAATGATTGGAGCTGAACCTGTACCTGTTCCACCACCAAGACCACAGGTAACGAATACCATGTCTGATCCTTCTAATTCATCTCTGATTTCATCTTCACTTTCTTCAGCGCATTCCTCACCGACAGATGGGTCTCCACCTGCACCTAATCCTTTAGAGGTTTGTCTACCTAAAAGAACTTTTTTAGCGGATTGGCTGTAAAATAAATCTTGAGCATCAGTATTTACTGCAATAGTTGTTGCGCCTTCGATACCCATTTCGTTTAATCTTGAAATAGTGTTGTTTCCTGCTCCACCAGCACCAACAACAAATATATTAGTTTTAACACCTTTCATAATCTCTGTAAGCTCATCATCGATGTCTGAAGAGAGCTTATTTGGTGTATTCTCTTCCATTCTTTGTTCTGATTCTTTGATTGCATCATCTATAAATTTCACAAATTAACCCCACTTACTCTGCTATATAATAAATATTATGAATATTTCTATTGTAACTAATATTTAAATTAAACTCATATATAAATTTTTAAGAAACATATCTTGACAAATGAATATAATTTAGTCTCTTGGCATTGCAATAATTTCGTGGAATTGTAGCTTGAACAGGTCCTTAGCATTGACAGGAGTTAAAATAACTGCTGTGTCGACACCATGGCCCCTTCCGCCGATAGCTATAATCTCTTCACCGACAGGAATCAGACCCGCATCTGCGGCCATTATTGAAATTTCAGCTGCAACCTTAACACCATGTGAAAACATTCTTAATGTGTCTGCAACAACATCCAATGGGGAGTATCCTCCATATTTGTTGGTAACTCCTCTTGCAGCGCCACTGAATGCATGGCTTCCGAGATATGTCTTGATTCCAACCTTTTCAAGTTTAGCGACCATGTCCTCGGAGATGTCTGACTCGTTCGGTCCGCTGAATCCCATATGGTGGGTCACGTTGATTATTTCAATGTCTCCATCAATGGCTTCATATAGCTTCAATGCTGATGCTCCTGAAGAAGAAGCGATTAAAATTCTTTTTATGCCTGGAGATGCATCCAACTTGTCTTTAACAGCCATTATCAATTCATCAGTGTAGTCCTCACCCTCTTTGTCGAAATATGTAATAAACTTTCTTGCCATGTAATCATCCCTAATAGATAAATATATTAAAAATCTACTATGTTATATTATATATTAAATTATTTTTATTAAAGATTTTTATGAAAACCGACGAAGTTAAAAATATCAAGCATGTGATAAATGGGAATCATATTGTAATTCCCATTGAAACAGGATACATCAAGCCAAATGATAATTTGAACTCCATCATTGATCCGGCAAAGGAAATAATGGAAGATGGAGATTATCTGGTAATCGCCGAGACCCCAATTTCCGTTTCACAGGGAAGGCTGATTGATGAGGCCGAATACACCCCCTCATTAACCGCGAAATTCCTGACAACAGTTTGGAGCAAGTACCTGTGGGGCTACGTTTTTGGACCTGCCCTGAAAATCAAGGAAAGGACCATCAAGAACCTGAGAAGACTTCCCAAAGAAACCGAAGCCCACAAGGAAGTGGTTCTTCAGCTATATGGCCTTAAACATGCATTGAAACCTGCTTCGGAAGCGGGAATTGACTTGAGCAACGCCCCTGGAACCTGCGTTTCCCTTCTTCCCGAAAATCCTGAGAAGGTTGCAAAGGATATCAAAAGGGAAATCGGAAAGGATGTCTGCGTGATGATCATTGACACCGATGCGACCTACATGAAAAACGGAAAGTACTTCACAGGCCTTCCGATAGCCATCGAAGGCATTGACGCCGACAATGGATTTTTCGGATATGTCAAGGGCCAGCTGTCCGAAAACATGGGCTCAACACCATTGGGATGCAGTGAAAAGATGGACGTTGAAACCGCACTGAAAATAGCCAACATCGCAGAGGACTATCAGAAATTACTTTCAACCGAGATGAAAACAATACATAGTGTCAAGGCCGTTTTAGGCTCTGAAATTGATGAAGTGACAATTGAAGACCTTGATTCAATCACCCATACTCCTGCAGTTATTATTAGGGAAATTTAAGGAAGCGCAATTGCCCAATATTGTAAAATAATAATCATTTGAAAGGCATTGCGGCCATTTGAAAGAAAGTTTTATATTCAATAGTTTACATAAAAATATTTGCTTATAACTTAGAATTTATAAGATATTTTTTATATAAAGAATAAGACGGATTGATTGTTGTGAGAGTAGACAGTATTGCTAAATATAGGAATTATTTATTGCCCTTAGCAGATGCCATATCCATTGTTTTAGGGTATTATCTTGTATCAGTACTTATTACAGACTCCTTTTTCATGGAACCGACCAGCGTTGTGACAAGAAATGAGCTTTTGATAAGTATTGTTCTGGCCATAATCGTTTTTCAAATTATATTTAGATTATCAAAAAGGTATTCCAACATCATCCGTTATGAAAACAATCAAGATTATATTTTATACATCGTACTCTCCGTGATATCATCATTAATCGTTTCCCTGATAGAGGAAGTGATTTTGAAGATGGTAAACCCTTCAATCAAGCTTAACCTGATGGTAGGTATAGTCATTGGGGCAATAATGGTTGCATATCGTTTAATCATCAGATATGTCCTCCTGAACGATGTCGTCAACAAGGGAATCATGCCAACCTCAAAGAACAAGAAAAGATTGCTTATTATTGGAGGAGGATATTCCGCCAATGACATCATCAAGACATTGAACCACTCATTGAAAGGAAAATATGAGATAATTGGAATCATTGACGACAATAGGAAACGCATAGGATATTCTGTTGCAGGAGTTAAAATCATCGGTGACAGAAATGACATCATTCCCGTTTGTGAAAACGAAAACATTGACGAGATATTCTTCACAATCGTAAACATTGACAACAAAAACAAGAAGGAAATACTTGAATTATGTAACAAGACCGATGCGAAAGTCAAGGTCCTGCCTAGCCTGAAGGAAATAATCACAAAGGAAAACCTGTTCAGCAGCCTAAGGGACGTTGAAATTGAGGACCTGCTTGGAAGAGACCCTATAGAACTTGACAACCAAAACATCAAGAACCTGATTAATGGAAAGGTTGTTCTGGTTACAGGAGCGGGAGGATCAATCGGTTCCGAGCTGTGCAGACAGATAATGCTCCATAACCCAAAACAAATTGTTTTACTGGACAATTATGAAAACAGCCTTTATGACATTGAATTGGAACTGAAAACATTGCATCCAAACAATGACATACGCGCAATCGTTGCAAACATCAGGGAAAATGAAAGGCTGGAGACCATATTTGAAAGATACTCCCCTGAAATAGTTTTCCATGCAGCGGCACACAAGCATGTTCCATTAATGGAGAACAACCCAACAGAAGCCATTAAAAATAATGTGTTTGGAACATACAATCTTGTAAACTGCTCAGACAAATACGGCGTCAAACGTTTCATACTGATTTCAACAGACAAGGCGGTTAACCCGACCAACATCATGGGCGCAAGCAAAAGGCTGTGTGAAATGGTCATTCAGGCAAAGGATAAGGAAAGCTCAACCGAATATGTTGCCGTCCGTTTCGGAAACGTACTTGGAAGTAACGGATCTGTTGTGCCATTATTCAAAAGACAGATTGCACACGGAGGACCTGTTACAGTAACCCACAAGGAGATTACAAGATTCTTCATGACAATACCTGAGGCCGTGGCCCTTGTTCTTCAGGCAATCACCTACGCCGAAGGTGGGGAAATCTTTGTTCTTGATATGGGAGAGCCTGTTAAAATCTATGATTTGGCAAAAAGCCTTATCGAATTGTCAGGATATACCCTTGGAGAGGATATGGAAATCGAAATCACAGGTATGAGACCTGGAGAAAAGTTATATGAAGAACTCTTGATGAATGAAGAGAACCTTCAAAAGACAAATCACGATAAAATATTCATTACAGAATCCATGGACTTTACCATGGATGACATTGAAGCAAAACTGGACATGTTCAGGGAGCTCTTGAAGGATGAGGGCACAACCAAGGAGCATGTCAAGGAAACAATGAAAGCATGCGTTCCAACATACAAGGAACCTGAAGAAGTTAACGGAGAATAAAACATGAACATTCCATTTTCACCGCCAGACATAAGCGAAGAAGAAATTGAAGAGGTAATCAGCGCTTTGAAATCAGGCTGGATTACTACAGGACCGAAAACCAAAGAATTCGAAAAAAGAATTACCGAATACTGCGGCAGCGACAGGACAGTCTGCCTAAGTGCCGCCACAACCGCTTTGGAAATGACCCTGCGGGTATTGGGCATCGGTGAAGGTGACGAGGTCATTGTTCCTGCATACACTTACACCGCATCATGCAGCGTGATTTACCATGTTGGAGCAACCCCTGTGATGGTTGACAGTCAAATCGACAGACAGGAAATGGATTACTCCAAATTAGATGATGCAATTACCGAAAAGACCAAGGCAATAATCCCCGTTGACCTTGCAGGAATACTGTGCGATTACGATAAGATTTATGATATTATCGAATCCAAGAAGGATTTGTTCAAACCAAACAATGACTTGCAGGAAGCATTCAACAGAATCATTGTTGTTGCCGACTCAGCCCATGGTTTTGGTGCCGTTAGAAACGATAGGAAATCCGGCAGCATTGCCGATTTCACATGTTTTTCATTCCATGCTGTCAAAAACCTGACTACAGCAGAAGGGGGTGCCGTGACCTGGAGAGATCATGATGGCATAGACAGCGAGAAGCTCTATAAGGAATACCAAATCTACTCCCTGCACGGACAAACCAAGGACGCCCTTGAAAAGACCCAGAAAGGATCATGGGAATATGACATTCTAATCCCTGCATACAAGTGCAACATGACAGACATCCAGGCCGGAATCGGGCTTGCGCAACTATCAAGATATGATTCAATGCTTAAAAGAAGGCACGAGATTGTCAGAAGGTATGATGAAGGGTTCAAGGACAGCAAAGTCATTACACCAGTTCATTTCACTGAAAATTCAGCATCTTCGGCTCATTTATACCTGACAAGATTGAACGGCCTCAGTTTAGAGGAAAGAAATGAGATTATCGTGAAGATGGAAGAAGCGGGAATAAGCACAAATGTCCATTACAAGCCACTGCCATTACTGACCGCATATAAAAATTTAGGATTTGACATTGAGGATTATCCGAATGCTTATCACCTGTTCGAGAATGAATTGAGCCTGCCTATATATTCTACCCTAACTGATGAAGAGGTAGATTATATTATCGAAAATCTATTGGATATCTTAAAAGAATATTAAAAATAGTTAGTTATTTATAATACTAAATAAATAACTAATATCAATTTTATTAATTTTATTTTAGGGGAAATTAAATGATTAATAATCCATTAGTTAAAAAATCACTATCACAAATTGTTGAAAAAGAACATGAAGATAATCTTAAAAAAAGATACCGAGAGTATTATGGTGGAGAAACCCCCGAAGGAATTGACAATCTTATTAGGGCATTGGAACTGCCTCAGGAAGACATCCAGTTCATTGCCGACAACATTAGAGAAACCGTAGAAGAGACCATCATCCCAATCATCAACGCATTGGATGAGGGGATTGAAACTGATGAGGAGATAGCCGAGAAAACCGGAATAAAACTCAACATTGTCAGAAAAATATTATATAAACTTTATGACTTAAAAATCGCAAACTACAAAAGAAGCAAAGATCCTGAAACTCAATGGTTCACTTATTCCTGGAAATTCGATAAGGAAGAACTGATCAATCAAATCAACAAGGAATCCGAAAGTGAATTGAAAGCCCTCAACGATCGACTGGCTTATGAGGAAAACAACATGTTTTTCATCTGTCCCGAAGGCCATGTGAGATATAACTTTGATGAAGCTTCCGATGAAGAGTTCTTATGTGTTTGCGGCGAGGAATTGCAATTTCAAGATAATTCAGACATGATTGACCAGCTTAAGGAAAATATTAAAATGGTCGAGAGTGATTTGGACTCATTTAACAAGAGCATCGAATAGATAAAATGGAAATCGAATTGCTTGAAAAGGAGCATACTCCAGAAAATGTTATAGACCACTGCAAGGCAGTTTATAAAAAGGCTATGAAGATAGCTGCTAATTTTAATGATGTGGACGAGGACCTTATACGAAAGGGCGCATTGCTGCATGATATCGGAAGGTCAAGGACACATGGAATAACCCATGCCGTTGAAGGAGTCAAGATTGCCGAGAGATATGGCTATGACGATGATGTCTTGAATATCATTGAAAGGCATATTGGTGCTGGGATTACCGAAAGCGAAGCTGAAAAACTTGGACTTCCAAAGAAATCGTACGTGCCCCAGACACTTGAGGAGAAAATTGTTGCCCATGCCGACAATCTTGTAAGCGGCAGCAGGGAAGTTGATATTGATTTTGTAATAGAAAAATGGAAGAGAACCATTGAAGATAGTGATGACAACATTGAAAGATTGATCAAACTGGATAACGAACTTATAAAAGCTTTTGAGGAGAAACAATGAAGGTAATATGTTCAAGTGAGGAATCCCTATACCGTCCGGAAGCGGTTAGGTGGAGACAAAGAATGGAAATTATGAAACCCCTAGGCGACACTGTCGTTCTGTTGCCATGCAGTATGAAAAAACCTTATTCCAATTCCAAATCCCATCAAAAGTTTAGAAAACTGACAAGGTCCTTCCAGGAGCTTATCGTTACCTCCCCTTTTGGCATTTGCCCTAGGGAACTTGAAAACACCTACCCGATACAGTCATATGACGTCAGCACTACCGGCTCATGGTCAAGCGACGAGATTGAAGAGACCGGAAGACTGGTAGCCAAGTATTGTGAAGGAAAGAATGTTGTTGCAAACCTCGCAGGAGGATATCTTGAATCATGTGAAGCATATATGGATGATTTTGTTAACGTCTGCGTTAATGAGCGTCCGACCTCTCCAGATTCACTTTACAACTTGAGGATGGAGTTGAAAAATCATCAGAGAGTCAACAGGCGTGAAAAAACCTTGCATGAGCTCAAGTCAATTGCCAAATATCAGTTTGGCGAAGGGGGTGAGGAATTCATTCCCGACAATGTCAAGACAAAAGGAATGTACCATAAAAGAATATTGTCGAACGGTACTCAATTGGCATTGTTAAATAAGGATTATGGTTTATTCAGACTTAATTTGCCTGGTGGTGAAATTTTAAAGGATTTGGGAATCCATATTGTCAATATTGATTTCAATCTCCAGACCAATACTGTTTTTGCACCGGGAGTGGAAAATGCAGACCATAACATTATTCCAAACGATGAGGTTGTTATTGTTCATGACGACACCGTTGTAGGTGTCGGCAAGGCTGTGATGACAGGCCGTGAGATGGAAGAATGTGACAATGGCATAGCGGTTAAGTTGAAACACCGTTTAAAAAAATAACAACATATATAAACATCGTTGAGTAATAATATAAAAACATAGATTATAGGAGACTTATTATGTCAGAAGATTTAGTAAATGATATTAAAGATGCAATTGCTCCAATTAATGACCCTCACATGGGAATAAGTATTGTAGAAATGGGCATCGTACAAAATATTGCTGTTGATGGCGATCAAGCTGAAATTACCCTTAAACCAACCAACCCTGGTTGTATGAGTATCACACGTATTGCTGCTGATACAAAAATCAGAGCTGAAGCCGTTGAAGGCATCGACAATGTAAAAATCATCGTTGAAGGACACGCTATGGCTGACTCCATTAACGAAATGATTAATAGATAAATTTTTAATTTTTTATTGAAAAACTATATATTTACCGAAAGAGTTATATATAGTTATCAACATAAGTATAAGTGTTGACAGTTAACTGTCACACAAATATTTATAGGCTAGTGGCACAGCTTGGTTAGCGCGCTCGGCTGATAACCGGGAGGTCATGGGTTCGAATCCCATCTAGCCTACTTCCAAACTATTTTTATGATTTTTTCACTTACATGACAACTTTTTCTAAAAATTTTCCCTAACAAATATATATTACATTCAACAAATATTAACTTAAATGTACAAAAAGTTGGAATGGTGATACAAATGTGGGAAAAGATTAATGAAAAATTCAAGAAATACCCCGCAAGGATAAGAGTTGCGGAAAAAATGATTGAATTGGGACTGTCCCTAAACGAGGACGGCAAGATCTACTGTGGAAACCTCAAAATCAGTGACAAGGCACTGGCAACAGCTGCAGATGTTGACAGACGTGCTATAAAATCAACAATTGAAGTAATCCGTGAAGATGAGGAACTCTACAACCTCTTCAGCAACATCATTCCTGCCGGAACACTGCTTAAAAACATTGCCAAAAGCATTGATTTAGGAGTAATCGAAATAGAAGTCGGATCCGAAAGTGAAGGAATCCTATCCAAAACAACAAATCTGATATCAAAAAAAGGAATTGGCATAAGACAGGCTTATGCTGAGGATACTGAACTTCAGAAAAGTCCAATATTAACAATAATAACCGAGGAGCCCGTTAAAGGCGACCTTATAAATGAATTCTTAAAAATAAAAGGAGTAACAAGAGTTTCAATCTACTGATTGAAATGTTCACTTCTTGCTTTTTCCATTTCCATGTCTTCTTCTTCGAGAATGTCTAAAAGTTCTTCCCAAGCTTCTAAAGATTCTTTAGCAGCTTCTTCAGTTAACTTTTCAATTGCGTAACCAGCATGGATTAAAACATAATCACCAACTTCTACTTCAGGTAGAAGGTCTAATTTTGCTTGTTGTCTTGCTCCACCAAAGTCAGCAACTAACCAATTATCTTCCCTGTTAATCTCAATAACGTGAGCAGGTGCCGCAATACACATAATTATCCATCTCCAAAATTTAATATATAATTAATATTAAAAGTTAGTATTATATAAAACTATCTAAGCGGGAGATATTTGAATGAAAAATGTTGTTATCGGATCAGGTCCTGCGGGAAGATTAGGGTCTCTTGAACTTGGAAAACTAGGGGAAGAAGTTACTGTAATCGAAAAAAATCATATAGCAGGAACCTGTTTAAATGAAGGATGCATGGTTGTTTGTGCATTAACTGATATTACAAAATTTATTGATGAAAATAATAGGTTTAACAAACACGGATTTTTGAAAAGCCAACTTGACATATCATATGACAAGATAGTCGAAAAGATTAAAGAAACACAGGTCATGCTCAGAAAGCTTAACCAGATGGAAAACGAGAGCGTCGGCAACAACGTAATATACGGTGAGGCCAGCATTGACGGGGACTGTGTCAAGGTGGACAATGAGAGCTTCGAATATGACAACCTCCTGATTGCAACAGGAGCGCGCCCATTTATCCCAGACATTCCGGGAAATGAATACGGATTGACCAATAAGGATATCTTAAAGCTTGACGACGTTCCTGAAAAGCTGAACATCATTGGAGGAGGAATAATCTCCTGTGAAATAGCCAACATATACTCCACACTCGGCAGCGAGGTGAACATCATTGCCCGCAGCACATTCCTGAAGGAACTCAATGAGAATACAAAAAGATACGTTCTAGAAAAGATCATGCCGAATGTCAATATCCTGGAGAACACCAACGTTAAAGAAGCCTTTGAAGACAAGGTACTGACCGAGGACGGAGATGAACTGGAGGGAATTCCATTTTTCGCAACAGGCAGAACCCCAAACAGTGAAATCGCAGAGGGTTTCGTTGAGTTGAATGCCGATAAAACCATCAAGGTCAATGAAATGATGCAAACCAATGTCTCCAATGTATATGCTGCAGGTGACGTTACCGGAGGATACCAACTGACCCCAGTAGCTAGAATGGAGGGCATCACAGCTGCAAGAAACATGGCCGGCTATTCAAATAAGGTGGGCTACGACTGCATTCCTCAAACATTGAGCCTGAACACTGAAGTGAGTTTTGTTGAAAATGAAAAGAGCAACCTCAGCGACGATGACAAGGCGACAATAAGCTTCCCTGGAATCGGAGGTCCTGGCGCATTCTGGAAAATACTCAATGGAGAAACAGGCTACACCGAAATCGAATTTGATAAAGCCAAAAACAAGATAAACAAGATAAATCACATTTCCCCATCATCCGTTAGCGATGTGGCTTACCTATCCTACCTGATGAGAATGGATTATGATTTGGACGATTACGGTGAATTCCTTGAGATTCATCCGTCAACCGATACTAACTATAAAATAATAAAAAACATGTGGTTATGACTTTAACCACTACTCTAATTTTTTTAACATCCTGTCAACCAGATAATCACCGGCTTCCATACATTGCTTACCATAAATCAGGGCATTTTCCTGAAGGGAATCATAGTTTTCGAAAGCCTCATCAATGCTTTTGCAAACATCACTGACTTCAGACTCTATCATGGCTCCCTTAAACACTCCTGCCATGTTCTGGTATCTTCCCCATTTCACGCGGGTCAATGCAACGATAGGCTTTCCACAGGTGAACGCCTCCTCAAGTGAAACTCCGTCGTCTGTAAGCACTGTCAAATCTGAAAACTTGAACAGGTGATTAATCCAGTCAATGTATCCGACATAGATTATCTTATCCTCATCAATCAGGTCGTAATACTCGTCATGCAAAGGTATTCCCACCAAAACCAGATTGTATTCGTCGGTTTTGTCGGCCACAAGGTGGATTGCATCGAGTGTTCCCTTGAAGATGGATGAACCTGATGAGAATACGATGGTCTTCTTGCTTTCATCAAAGTTAGGATATTCCTTCAATTTTTCAAGAGCAATTTTCTCATCGCCCTGACCCACATTGTCGGCTAACGGATAGAATGCCTTGTCCATATTAGCAGGGAGTTTTTCCCATCTGAACATGTCCAGTTCAGGCAGAATGTAACATTGATTGAATTTAGGGCAGACCTTAGAGTCTAGAGGTGTTGATATTAATGAGAAGCAAGGTTTTCTTGCAAATTTGGCACCTAAAGATCCTACAATGGCGCCTCCACCTAAAATTCCAATTACAAAATCAGCTTTAGATTTTTTTATAGCTTTTCTTGCCTTGAAAGTTGCGGTAATCAGTTTTAAAGCGCCTTTTAAGGCAGACAATTTTGTGGCAGAATGACCTCCTGCCTGAGGGATTGATATCTTATGCCAAGAGTAGCCGTTCTTTTCAAACAAAACTCCTGGAGCGGTTTTATCAAGAGCAATTTCGCATTCAATTCCTCTTTTTTCCAATACTTTTATTACATTCAGAGCGACCATGGCATCTCCACCAAGTCCTCTGCCTGTAACTATCACCAATACCTTCATGAATTTATTCTCCTTTACCTAAACGAGGAATATGGTTTTTTGGAACATAACTCCTATGATATGATGCATATGGGTTGTACAATAGCCTTCTAAAACCGAGTGAAATCAGAATCGGATTTTTCACGTCATACTGCTTATCTGACAGGAACCATTTCCTAAGCAAATCACCCAATCCTCCACCAGTAAGCACATCCATGAAATAATCTCCAAATGTCGGGTCAAGAATCCTTAATTTCTGTCTGAAAAATACTCTTAGGTTGTGTCTTCTAACGAATGCAATCAGTGCTGTGGTCAGGAATCCGAATACAAGTACTCCCAATAATCCTCCAAGCACAAAGTAAGCCAATCCAAGTGCAACTCCAAATGTGTGGTTTCCAACCTCTCCCAACATGATTTTTCCGGAAAAGTCAAGCGGTGAGTAACCGAGACATACAACCAGTATCAGAAGCGGAGTGTAAACGGCAGGAAGCTCAGCATATGGCACTGAACCGATTATTAGCATTGCAAGGATTGTTAGAACTGACATTATGATTGTCACGATACAGGCTGATCCAGGCTGCATGTCTGAAATGTTCAATGGCTGAACCATCAAAGCAACGAAAATTGCAGACACACCCAAACCTTCAAGGATGCCTACAATCATAACCAAGAATATGCCTATTCCTCTTGAAAGTTGACCCCATTCTATTCCAAACGGAGATTTCTTACGTCCTAAAACGTCGTCGATCAATGCAGAAATACCAATAATCAAAATAAGATTGTTGAATCCAGGCAGCATATAAAAGGACAGTATTATGAAAGGAATGATACCCACTGCCCTTGGAATTCCTCCACGGACATTTGGGAATAGATTTCCCATGTATCCCCTTTTTCCTAAAAACCTAAAAATAATGTCTATTACTGCTGTACCTATTGCAGATAAAACAAAAACGTATATTAATGCAAAAAGTATCGACGCATACATCATAAAAATCACTATTATCAAAAATTATATATAATATTAATACCTTCTTTCTATATAAATTTTAAGCAATTTCGTACCTTAAAATTGCCGCCATGCCTCCAAGGCTTTCCAATTGTTTTCCGCCCTCATGTTCACTGCTGATTACCATGACCTCACCCTTCATGTTTTCGACCATGTCCATCGCATCTCCCATGTTTTCCTCAGCAACCTTTGTGTCTATAATCAATAGCCTATCCACTGCACCAAGATTTATTGCGTTTTGAGTTTCCTTTAAACCGTAGGCTACCTTTGATGAGTTTTTGGCAATTTGAGTGAGCAGGTCATCAATGGCTCCCATTTCCAGCGCCACACGATTCTCGGAAGTGAGCTTTTCCACAGTTCCTTTCTTTAGAACTTCAGATATTCCGTTCCTTCCACCTGAACCTGTGGATTCTATGATTGAAATCTTGGCCAGGTCTGCATGCTTGTCCTTCAGGTAATCATAAAAGTCGTTCTTGACAAATCCCGGACCTGCAATAATGATGTTCTGGATAGAATCGAATTTTACAATCGAATCGATTACCTTCTCATAAAACTGGATGATGTTCTTCTGGCGGTTCTTGTCAATTATCCTTTTTCCGGACACATTCCCCTTGATCGGCCCATAATACTCAATTCCGAATTGTCTCATGAGACCCAGGGTTGCGGTGTCATCCTCCAGAACCACTATGATTGCAGACAGCTTCTTGGATGCCTCAATCGCCTGGTTGATTCTGTTTATCGCCCATTTAGGCCATCTTGATTTCACTATCTTGATTGGAGTGTTGAGCTTGACCTCAAGGGTGTGGTGTGAACCCAAAGGAATCAGATCCTCAGGACCTCGTGTAATGACTCCTGTCAGTCTTAATTTGCCTGTGAACAATTGAAATGAAATTTTTTCTATATCCAATCCAAGATAGAATGTCTTGATAACTCCCCGGTCATTTCTGGACCTGTCTCCTGATGTATCCTGGATACGCCTTGTGGTTTTGGAGGAAGCATTGTCCCCAACCTCTATTATGTGTGAGAGATGCCACAGGTCATCCAAAGTTTCGGGAAAGACCTCAACAATTCCATCCTTTTCGCTTTCGTTTATAATTTTCATAATTCACAATAATTTTTCTTGTTAATAATTTATATAGTTATGAACTACAAAAATAATTTAGTGATTAAAATGAATGTTGGAATTATAGGTGGAAGTGACGGTTTGGGAAAAACCCTGATTTATTATTTCCGAGATGAGTTTGAGGTTTATATTTCCGCAAGGGACCATAAGAAGGGAAGGAAGGTCGCAAGTGACTTGAACGTGAATTACATCGAATCAAACGAAGGCCTTGCGAACATCAGCGACATCCTAGTTATATCCGTCCCTATCGAGAGCACCTGTGACGTCATTCGTGAAGTCGCACCGTTCATGAAAGCCGGGTCACTTATGGTTGACGTTACCTCCGTTAAGGAAGGCCCTTCCAGAACCATGGCGGAAGCGCTTCCGGATTCCGTCGAGTACATTCCGACACACCCCGTCTTCGGTCCAAGAACCACAAGACTTGACAATCAGGTGATTGTGCTGACCGCCGATAAGAAGGGCAAGTGGTATCCGAAGGTCTATGATTACCTTGCAGGCAAAAACATGAGAATCATCGAAGCCAGTGCCGAAAAGCATGATTTCATGATGAGCATAGTTCAGGTCCTCACCCACTTCTCATTTATCTCAACGGCGTCTGCAATCGAGAAGCTTAAGGTCAACATATCCGAAACCGAGGACTATGAAAGTCCAATATATAACCTGATGATCGATATGATCGCCCGTATCGTATCCCAAAATCCGTATTTGACATATAACATCCAGTCAATGAACGAGAACGGTGAAACTGTCAGAAATACCTTCGCCGAAGCAGTCAATGAGCTGAAGGATGTCATAAACAATAATGATGAGGACGAGTTCGTCAAAATAGCCATAAGGGCAACCAAAAACATGGGCGACATCACAAACGCTTTGGGTAGAAGTGACAAGGCAATCGGCGCCTTGAGCTACGAGTACACCTACCTCAACAATTCCATTGGCCAGGAAGTTGGCTTGAAGCACATCTACTCAGGAACCATTCATGTGGGCATTCTTGAGGATATAGACGGCAAGACAGCCATTTTAAGGAACGGTACCAAAATCAAGAAACTCCGCATAGCCAACATCAGGATTCTGCTTCCTGAGGAGCTTCACCAGTGGAAAATTGAAAACTGGAATACCGTAACCCGGTCCATCAGTTGCGTATTTCCGAAAAATGTCAATGTCGAAATCATCCAGAAGACAGTGCTGATGCACGACAATCTGCTGGACATCAGATTGACTGACGCATACAACGGCCCCCAAATCGATGACAGGTCCATCAGCCTGACATTTGAGGTTACCGCCTTGACCAAGGAGGACATAGAGAGAGTCAAGGAACTTTTCACCGCTTTTGGCGGAGTCATCAGATAACTGTTTTATTGATAACGAACAAATATTAAAGTGTCTAAAAGTAATTAAATTTTAAAATTTAATATACCGCTTTAATAATTACTTTTTTTATGAAAATATAATTTTAAATTATTTTTAGAGTTATAAAAAATATTTGCCATTAAATTAAGACAAATAAGAACTGTTTAATGCTTTCTTAAAAATCATCAAAATCGAAACCTTTATATAGTAAGACATACACAGATTACTTTGTCAATAAAGTTACAAAAAGTAACAAAAAGATTTTGACACATTACATTTACACACATTACAGCCAATACGGAGATGATAAAAATGGCAGAAAATGAAATCACATTAAAAGTTGCAGAAGCAATTTCACAAAAGGATGTAGGACAAGGCCTCGCAAGACTTGATCCAAACGTCATGGATGATTTAGGAATCCATGAAAGGGACCTGATTGAAATTGTCGGCGAAAGAAGAACTGCAGCTATCGCTCTTCCTTCTCAAACTGACATTGGCCTTGGAGTAATAAGAATCGACGGATTAGTTCGTAAAAATTCAGGAGCAACCATAGGTGGAGAAGTTACAATCAGAAAAGCCAAAGCTACAGAGGCTAAAAAAGTTGTTCTTGCACCAACCGAAGACAATATCCGCGTAAGAGGGGATGTCCGTGGACTATTCGCAGGAAAAGTAATGGTTCAGGGAGACATCATCGGATCACAAATCCGCGCGCCAAGACCAAGCATGAACATGGGCTTCGGCAGCATATTCGATGAGCTTATGGACTTCACCCCTGCAATGAAGGAAATTAAATTTGCAGTGGTCTCAACAAATCCAAAGGACATTGTCATCGTAGGCCCAAACACCGAAGTTCAATTACATGAATCCCCAGTTGACGTTTCAAAAATCGAAGGTGTCGGAAACCTCGTCGATGTCAGCTACGAAGACATCGGAGGTCTTAAAGAGGAAGTTAAAAAAGTAAGGGAAATGATTGAAATCCCACTTAAAAGACCTGAGCTCTTCGAGAAATTAGGAATCGCACCACCAAAAGGAGTATTGATGCACGGTCCTCCTGGAACCGGTAAGACCTTACTGGCAAAAGCGGTTGCAAGCGAAAGTGACGCCCACTTCATTGCAATCAACGGGCCTGAAATCATGAGCAAATACGTTGGCGGATCCGAGGAAAACCTCAGGGAATACTTCGAAGAAGCTGAAGAAAACTCACCTTCAATCATATTTATTGATGAACTCGACGCAATTGCACCAAAAAGAGAAGAAACCAATGGAGAAGTTGAAAGAAGAACCGTTGCTCAGCTTCTTACATTGATGGATGGCCTCAAATCACGTGGCCAAGTAGTTGTAATCGGTGCAACAAACCGTCCTGATTCCCTCGACCCGGCTTTAAGAAGACCTGGAAGATTCGACAGGGAAATTGAAATCGGAGTGCCAGACTCTGAAGAGAGAAAAGAAGTTCTTGAAATCCACACAAGAAACATGCCTCTTGCAGATGACGTCGATTTGGAAAAAATCGCAAATACCACTCACGGATTTGTGGGAGCTGACCTCGAGTCATTATGTAAGGAAGCTGCAATGAGAGTAGTTAGAAGAATCCTTCCTGAAATCCAAAACGACGAGGAAATTCCAAAAGAGGTAATGGAAAAGATTGTGGTAACCGGCGATGACTTCAAAACCGCACAAAAAGAGATCCAACCTTCCGCATTAAGGGAAGTGCTCGTGCAAATCCCAGACATCAAATGGGATGACGTGGGCGGTCTTGAAGACGTTAAACAGGAACTTAAGGAAGCAGTCGAATGGCCATTAAAACATCCTGAGACATTCCAACGCTTAGGAATAAGGCCACCTAAAGGAACCCTTCTTTACGGAATTCCTGGAACCGGTAAGACCTTGCTTGCAAAAGCTGTCGCAAGTGAAAGTGAAGCTAACTTCATCTCAGTAAAAGGTCCTGAGCTCCTATCCAAATGGGTGGGTGAATCCGAAAAAGGAGTACGTGAAGTATTCAGAAAAGCTAAACAGGCTTCCCCAACAGTGATCTTTTTCGATGAGATTGACGCAATAGCCAGCGCCCGTAGCGGAAACGACACTGACAGCGGCGTGACAAAAAGGGTCGTGAACCAATTATTAACTGAAATGGACGGTCTGGAAGAGCTTGAAGATGTGGCAATCATTGCCGCAACCAACAGGCCTGACATTTTGGACACAGGTTTAATGAGACCTGGAAGATTCGACAGGCACATCGAGGTCGGTGAGCCTGATGAGGAAGCAAGAAAATCAATCTTCAAGGTTCACACCAAAAACATGCCTCTTGCAGATGATGTTGATCTTAAAAAATTAGCTAAAAACACTGAAGGATATGTTGGAGCAGACATTGAGGCCGTATGCAGAGAGGCTGCAATGCTGGCGCTTAGAGATGATCTTGAAGCCAGTGAGATTCCATACAAATACTTCAAAGATGCAATAGACAAGGTGAAACCTGGAAACACACAACTGAAAGACGAACAGTTAGTTCAATACATGTAGGGACTGCATTCCCTACATTTTCCTCCTTAAAATTATTATCTAACCATATTTTAACCTCGGGGAAAGATTAAGGAAAATCTTTCCCACAACCTCCATAATGTTTACATAGATTTCTCTACCGATTGGGAAGATATGGAATCTTCCCAACATCTCTCTTAACACTTATTTTCTTGGTAAAATATCATTAGGTCCGACCATGCATCGATTGAAACGTTGCGGCTTGTACTTGATGAATGGGAATCTTCCCTCAACGCCATATTTAGGGTTGTATCCAAAAACGTTAAGGTATTCAGCTAAATCATCACGTTCATCCTTCATTGCCTGAGTAACATCATACAACGCTTTTGTATCATCGATTGCCCTGTGAAAATTAACCTTTTCAATGCCATAATGTTCAACGGCATTTTCCAGCCTATGAGGATACTCCTTGCGGTCCTTTAAAACGGTGACTGTATCAATCCAATCCAGGCTTTCAACAATCTCATCAGCCTCCATTGGAAGATGTCTTTTAAGCAGGTGATAGACAAATTGCAGATCAAACTGGCAGTTGTGGGCAATCATCACTGTTCCGGGAGTCAGCCTGACTTTCAAATCCTCGGCAACATCCCTTTCGGTTTTTCCACCTTCAAGCATCTGGTCTGTTATGCCCGTAATGTCAGTAATCCTTGGGGGCAGGGGTCCGTCCACCCTTATGAATCTGTCATATCTCTCCTCAATTTCCCCATCAATTACAGTTAGCATTGCCAACTCGATAATCTGGCAGCGCCTACAGTCCAATCCTGTTGTTTCAGTATCAAAATATATCACTTTCATGGTAACACTTAAATCAGTTTATGCGGAATGTCATCCTTGTTTCTAGGGTAATCATTGGTTGTTAATGGCTTTCCTATTTTTTCAAGCCTGTTGTCCAACATTTCACGACCAGCTTCACTTGCACAGAATATCGGAACTTTCAGTCCATAGTAATATGGCTTATGCTCATCGGTATAATCTGAAATGGCCTTTGAGGCGCATGCTGTTACAATGTCCGCATTTTCAAAGAGCATTTCGGCCTCCTCAGGTGTTGATCCGGTAGTATGTGCAACAAAGATATAGACGTTCACGTCATCATCGACAGAATAATTCCTGATTTCCTCAACCATCGGTGAAGGAAGTATTGTGATGGCAATGTTCTTGTATCCCATATCCAGGGCCAGCTTCAAACCTTCAAGCTGGTCCAATTCTGCGGTCTCGGGGTTCAGCACTGTGCTCCCCCTGGCCTCAAGGTTCTCGATTACCTCAGGTATTGGAGTTGTGCTTACAAGGCCTGACACCCTTGCGCCCACTCCCTGAACAACACGGGAATTGGTCATGAGCACTGTTCCGGAACCTTCGCAGGCCCCGACGACACAGTCGATGTTTCCCATTTCCATATTGGTCTTGAGGATTTCGGATATTCCGACAGTCACCACGTCATCCATCTCGATTATCCTTTCAGGTGTGCACATTCCAAAGTCCTTGATTCTGAAATTGATGTTTTTTCTTATGAATTCCTCGTTCAGCTCCTCAACCCCATGCATCGCATGAAACATTGGGCAGTATTTGACATCGGAAGAGCCGACTTCTGTTATTTCGCCGTTTTCGATTACTACTCGAACTTTACCGAGTGCTTCAATTACATGTCTATCTTCAACCATATAATCACCATCTGATTAATACTTTTCAACATGCTCATATAAAAAATTTTAAAAATAAATTAATCTATATAGTAAGAAAAACAAAATTATTACTGATTAGTCAATATGTGAGGGATAAATTTGACTCAAAAAAGCGAAGCTCAAAAAGGCAACATAACCCCCGAAATGGAGTTCGTTGCAGAATATGAAAATATAGACGTGAATAAATTAGCTAGATTAATTGATAAGGGATTGGTTGTAATCCCTAAAAACATTAACGGCCATTCCAAACCCTGCGGTATTGGAGAAGGTCTGAAAACAAAGGTCAATGCAAACATAGGTTCATCATCCAAGATTGATGATATCGATTTGGAAATCGACAAGGCAAGGCTGGCCCAGGAATATGGCGCCGACGCACTGATGGACCTCTCAACCGGCTCCGACCTGAAGCTGTTCAGAAAAAAGATTATGGAAGCCGTTGACTTATGTATCGGTACCGTGCCTATTTATGAGGCAGGAGTTGTCACATTGGACAAGAACAGGGAAATCATCGACATGGACCCTGACGACATCTTCAAGGCCATTGAAAACCAGGCCAAGGAAGGGGTCGACTTCATGACACTCCACTGCGGAATCACCAGGGATCTGGTCCAAAAGCTGAAAGACGCAAATCGTATGATGGGAATCGTCAGCCGTGGAGGAACATTCCTTGCCTCCTGGATAAACCACAACGAAATGGAAAACCCGTTATATGAGAATTACGATTATCTGTTGGAATTATCATATGAATACGACATCACACTGTCATTAGGTGACGGCCTAAGACCTGGCTGCCTGTCAGATGCAAGCGACATCCCTCAAATACAAGAGCTTGTGAATCTCGGAGGCCTTGTCAAAAGGGCCCAGGACGCCAATGTCCAGGTGATGGTTGAAGGGCCGGGACACATGCCTCTCAACCAGATTCAGGCAAACATGGAAATCCAGAAAACAATCTGCCACGGAGCGCCATTCTACGTGTTGGGGCCTCTCGTGACCGACATTGCACCGGGATATGACCACATCACAGGAGCCATCGGAGGAGCGATTGCCGCAACAGCGGGTGCGAGCTTCTTATGTTATGTGACTCCTGCAGAACACCTGTCACTGCCTAGCCTTGAAGACGTCAAGGAGGGGGTTGTGGCATCCAAGATTGCTGCCGAGGCGGCTGATGTTGCAAAAGGACTTCCGCAGGCATGGGAACGTGAACGCGCAATGGCCCGTGCCCGTAAGGAATTCGACTGGGAAGCGCAATTCGACCTTGCACTGGACAAGTCAAAGCCTAGAAGATACCGTGACAAGTGTGAACTTGACGATGACGAGATGTGCGCCATGTGCGGAGAGTACTGCGCCGTAAAAATAGCCAAGGGAGATTTCTAAATGAAATACCAGGAACTTGTTGACGTGTATTCCCGCCTGGAGGCAACAACAAAGAGGCTGGAAAAGACTGAAATCATATCCGATTACCTGAAAACCCTGGACTCAGACACCATTGAAAAGGTAGGGCTGCTCATTTTGGGAACAGTTTTTCCCGCATGGAGTTCAGAGGAAATTGGAATTGGAGGAAAGCTGGTTGAAAGGGCCGTAGCTGAAGCTGTCGGAACAACACAGGCCGCCGTTGAGGATGCCGTTCGTGACGAAGGGGACATAGGCCTTGCCTGCATCAAGCTATACGCCAAAAAGTCCCAGGTCACATTTTTCTCACAGCCTCTGACAATCGATTTCGTTTTCAACAGCCTGCGCAAGCTGTCACAGATTTCAGGTTCCAGGTCAACAAACCGCAAGATTGCAGTTCTTCTTGAGCTTCTGTCCCAGGCAAGCGCCACAGAGGCGAAATACCTGACACGTACAATCACCGAAGAGCTGAGAATCGGTGTTGGAGATGGAATTGTCCGTGACGCAATAGCTGACGCATTCGACATTGACAAGGCGATTGTCGAGAGAGCCCAAATGCTCACCAATGACTTTTCTGTCGTTGCAAGAACCGCCAAGGAACAGGGAAGCGCAGGTTTGGAGAAGCTTAACCTGACACCTGGAACCCCTGTAAAGCCTATGCTTGCACAGCTGGCGCCGCCACTTGATGAAATCATTCCGGAGATGGGATGTGCACTCTGTGACACCAAATATGATGGAATAAGGCTGCAGGTGCATCGAAGCGGCGATGAAATCAACATGTTCACACGTAGGCTTGAAAACATCACACATGCGCTGCCTGAAATCGTTGAGCTCTTTGACGAACACATGCCCCATGAGGACTATATCGTTGAGGGAGAGGTAATCGCAACCCGTGACGGCAAGCCGTTGCCCTTCCAGAATGTCCTGCACAGGGTCAGAAGAAAGCACAATGTGGAAGAGGCCATGGAAAATGTTCCCCTAAAGGTATACCTCTTTGATGTGATGTATTACAAGCAGCCACTGATTGATGAGCCTTTGAAGAACAGGAGAAATGTCCTGGAAAGCATTGTCGACACATCCGTTGATGAGATGAACCTGAGCACACTGAAAGTTGCGAATGCCGACAACATCCCAGAGATTCAGAAACTCTTTGAATGGTCAATAAACGAGGGCCATGAGGGCATAATGATCAAGGACTGCAGTTCACCATACATTCCAGGACTCAGAGGCAAAAAAATGCTTAAGTACAAGGCCGAGCCGGAAACATTGGACATGGTGGTCACTGGAGGAATATACGGCATCGGAAAACGAGGAGACTTTGTCGGATCTTACCTTGTTGCACTCAGGGATGAAAACGATGATTTCAAGAGCGTGGCATTGGTCGGAACCGGCCTTGACGATGCAACCCTTGAATACCTCACCGGCAAAATGAAGGAGCTTGAAATCTCAACCAAAGGACGTGAAATCAAGGTTGAACCGAAAATCGTTCTGGAGATTGCATTTTCAGAAATCGTTGAATCACCTGAATACGAAACAGGCTATTCATTGAGATTCCCTGTTGTCAAGAACATAAGAAAGGACAAAAGCCCAATGGATGCCGACACAGTTGAGAGGCTGCTTTCAATGTACCGCACAGGCAACTGAGCAACGCCGAATAACTGTTTATCTATTTACTTATTTTTTTCTTTTTTAATTCATTCCAATTTTGCAACCGCCCCATCACATCTATTTAAGCTATGAAAATCCATTATTACACATGGAAATCACAGACGACAAACTATTGAGGATAGCGCTGGTGACCTCGCTGATTGGAATAATAGGCCTGATAATCTTCACCCCGACGATTGAGGTCAAGGAAGTGGGCATCGGGGACATTAACAGGGGGATGATTGATGAGGAGGTCAAGGTCACGGGAGTGATTACCGATGTGGCCCAGTCAAGCTCAAAAACAAGCTACTTTCTGACAATAAACGACGGTGAAGCGCAGATTCCCCTTATCATTTTTGAAAGCCAGGTTAGCGAAATCCAGTCAAGGAACCTTGACATTGAGGACTTTAAAGACCGGAAGGTTCAGGTTGTCGGGACAATTACCGAGTACAATTCCGATTTGGAACTTATCCTATCGAATGGGGACAGCCTAAGAATAATCAATTAACAATACTTATTTATTGATTGATGACAAAAAATAACTTATATAAACTTAAAAGGAAATTAAAACATGTCAAATAAAAAAAGATTATTTGGGACTTTTGGAGTTAGAAGAACCGCCAATGATGTTTTAACACCTGAATTCGCAACAAGGCTTGCAGCCTGTTACGGCACACAGATTCAGGGCACAGTTGCTGTTGGTGGAGATACACGTACTTCAACTCCTATGCTAATGGAAGCCGTGAAAGCTGGGCTTTTATCTTCAGGATGTGATGTGGTGGATTTGGGAATCCTACCTACCCCTGGTGTCCAGTATGCGGTTCGCAAGTATTACGATGGAGGAGTGATGATTACCGCTTCACACAACCCTCCGAAATATAACGGCATCAAATTCTTGGATGCTGACGGGATTGGAATACCTGACGATATGGAACTGGAAATTGAAAGATTATACTTCGATGCCGAACCTAAAAGGGCAGATTTCTCTGAAATCGGCGAAGTTTACATTAATGACAAGATTATCGATGAATACGTTGATGAGGCAATCTCAAAAGTCGATGCCGAAGCAATCAGGAACGCCAATTTGAAGGTTGTTGTGGATTGCGGATCCGGTGCCGGCTGCTACACTGCCCCATACCTAATCCGCAAGCTCGGCTGTGATGTAACCAGTCTAAATTCACAACCTGACGGATTTTTCCCTGGACGTGACCCTGAACCTATTGAAGAGAACCTTCAGGAATTGATCAGCGTCGTCAAGGAGCTTGGCGCCGATATCGGCCTTGCACATGACGGGGATGCCGACAGGACAATCTGCATCGACGAGAAGGGCAATTTCGTTTTGGGCGACAAGACATTCACACTCGTTGAAAAGCAGATGCTTAAGGAAAACAACGGCGGAACCATTGTCACCACTGTTGCAACATCACAGGCAATATATGACGTTGCCGAAGAGTTCAACGGTGAAGTTATAGCCACAGCGGTTGGAGACCTGCTTGTTGCACGTAAGCTAAAAGACACTGACGGATTGTTCGGTGGAGAGGAAAACGGAGGTTTGATTTTCCCTGATTTCGTTTACGGAAGGGATGCTGTAATGACCGTTGCCAAAATCCTTGAAATCGTGGCCAAGGAGTCAAAACCTTTATCCGAACTGGTGGCTGAATTGCCGGTTTACTACGCAAGCAAGATGAAAATCGAATGTCCTGACGATGAGAAGGAATTTGTCATGACCAGCATTGCCGATGAAATCAAGACAACAACCGATTTCGAATTGGACTTGACTGACGGTGTTAAAATCTTGAAGGATGACGGTTGGGTCATCATCAGACCCTCAGGTACAGAGCCAATCTTCAGATGCTTTGCGGAGTCCGATTCACAGGACAAGGCTGATGAAATGACTGATTGGGGAATCAGCCTAATCAACAAATACAAGAAATAATCGAATCGATACCCATCACCAATTTTTCTTTTATTTTAATTGAAAAAACAAGCAATTAAATTATAAATCAAGGTCGCAAGCACCCATTTAATGACATCACCATCAAAAATAATGTCATCATAAAATAAAAAACAAGAACTTCAATGCAACAATCTACATTAGAAGTTATCTAAACATTCTTCTTTTAGGAAAAACGCATCCTCATTGTCAGGGTTCCTAAGCAGAACCTTATTGAAACTGTCGACAGCCTCTTCAAACTTGCCCAGTTCCATTAGAACCACTCCTTTATTAAGCAGGAAGTCAATATTATTTTTTTCAAGGTTTATAGCTTGATTGAAGCATTCCAATGCCTCATCAAATTTACCCAAATCAATATACGCATTTCCCATACGATTTATAGCGGATGCATCCATTTCAGAATCATCCAAACAAACCTCAACGGCCTTGTCGAATGACTCAATGGCCTCCTCCAGCATTCCCATGTCGGTCAACAGGTTTCCGCGGGAGTTCCACACCTCAGGATTTTCACCGTCAAGAACAATCAGCTTGTCATAAACCCTCAGCGCATCATCATATCTGCCAAGCATCTCCAGGATGAAACCTCTCCAATACAGGACAATAGGGCTGCTTGGACGATAGTTATAAGCGATGTTGCTCACCTTCAAAGCCTCATTGATGTTTCCAGAGTTCAAAAGCGCAATAGCCTTGTTATTCAGAATGTAAATGTTATCTGGCTCATACTCCAATGCCTTGTCATAACACTCAATGGCTTCAATGAACTTGCCCAGCCTTGACAGGTTATCTCCCTGCTTATTCAGCAGGTAAACGTCATGAGGATCCAATCTCAAGGCGGCATCATAGCACATTGTGGACTTGTCGAACTTACCGCTGTCAAAAAGAATGTCTGCCCTTTTTGTAATCATGGCCTTCTCATCGATCTTGTCACCTTTCCAGTCATCGATGTGTATTTTTTCAAAATATATTATCTGGAATTCGTCATTGGGGTCAATGCGACCGCCGTACATCTTCTTGAATTCCCTCAGCATATCCTTGGAGTCTTCAAAACCTTCCTGGCGAGCCAATTCATCATTGTCCTTGATTTCGGAAAATGGAATATTCTCAATGCCGGTTACGAACGCCTCAAAAATCTTCATCTTTTCCTTAGAAACAAGATTCCAGTAGCAATATAACCTGTCACCAACCTTAAGAGGAGTCTTCCACGCCTTGCGTATTGTTCTGGTCTTCTTACCGGTAATGACATCTATATCATTGCTTGAAAATGATAAAATTGGTATTGTAAACACTCTCCTTAAATAACCTGCTCTCCAAACTCTCCTGACTTGACCTTGACGACACCGTCGAAGTAAGGCTTTATCTCCTCTGCCAGTTTTGCCAAATCATGAGGATTTGGAACTTCAACCTTCTCTAAAGCCGGGTCCAATACATTCTTGTTTCTGAATTGCTGAATGGTGTAGATGTCTGCATTGATTTCATCAACCAGGTTGATAATGTCTTTTTTTGTATGTAATGTTGGAACATATGTTGTTCTGATTTCAAGATGAACACCAGCATCATTTATATAATCCATTGATTTCTTAACCTGGAAGCCCACATTAGCTCCGGTAATCTTTCGGTACTTTGAAAATGTGGTCTTGACATCCAGTGAAACATAATCAAGCAAATCCAAATCCAGAATCTTCTTGATCTTGTCCGGATAAATTCCGCTTGTATCCAGCTTGGTCTTGAGACCGATTTGACGAACGTACTTGAGTATCTCAATCACATCATCGGTTTGGACCAGCGGCTCTCCTCCGGATATTACAATAGCGTCCAGAAAATCGGCTGAGGAATCGATTTCCTCCTTGATTTCCTCAAGTGACCTTTCGGTGTTGTCCTCCAGCAGCTCGACATTGTGGCAATATCTGCATGCCAAAGGGCATTTGGACATAAAAATGACTAATGACATGTTTCCATGAAATTCAACAGATGATATTACTGTTCCACCAACGTACATTAGTTTAAAACCTCTTTTAAAATTTCAATGAATCTCTTATCCTCTTCCAATGTGCATATGCTTATCCTGATCCAATACTCATCCAGACCCTTGAATGAAGTGCAATCACGAACTATGATTCCTTTCTTCATCAGTTCCAAGGCGAGCTCGGATGCTGTGAATCCTGTTTGCTTAACATTTATCAGCATGAAATTTGATTTTGAAGGGAAGACGTTCAAGCCGTCAATCTTTGAAACCTCATCATATAGGTATTGCCTTGATTCTATTCCCTTTTCGATGGATTGCTTGATGTATTCCGTATCCCTGAAAGTGTTGAGCGCAGCCACGAATGACAGCCTTGTAAGTGAAAACACCGGTTTAATCCTGTGCATGTATTCGATTATCTCATCACATGCAAGGCCGTATCCGATTCTCATTCCCGCAAGCCCCAAAACCTTTGACATTGTGCGGATTATGAATATGTTGTCGAATTCATTAATCAAATCCTTGTTTGTCACCTCTGAATACTCGAAGTAGGCCTCGTCAATGACGATTAGGACCTCAGGGTTTTTGCCTGCAATGTCCATTAAAACTTCCTTGTCAATCAAGGTTCCTGTAGGGTTGTTAGGACTGCAGAGGAAAATCATTTTTGTCTTAGGGGATATGGAATCGAAAATTGAGTCGACGTCCAGTTCATTTGCCTCCAAGTCCCATCTTGCATAAACCGGCTTTGCGCCGTATTGCTTTAATAAGTATTCGTAGTACATGTAGGACGGCAACGGGACTATGAACTCATCGCCCTCGTCGATGAATGTCTTTGCAAGCACGTCGATTATTTCGTCCGCACCGTCTCCACCGATGATGACCTGTGAAGGCTCCACATCGGAATATCTGGCCACTTCACAGACCAGTTCATGTAATTGTGATTCGGGGTACCTGTTGATTGACCTGATTTCATCCTCAATGGCCTTCATCGCCTTTGGGGAAGGACCCCATGGATTTTCATTTGAACCCAGCTTGATGATGTCCTCCTTTTTAAGGTTGAAATCGCTTGCAATCTCGTCCTGAGATCTTCCGGGAACATATGAATCCATTTCTTCTACAATTTGTCTAGCTTTCATAATCTAATCATCCTTATATTGTTTGGAGAGTCTCACATAATTGTCCGCATTGTTCTGAATCATCTGAACCTGTTCAGGGGATAATTCCTTAATCAGTTTTGCCGGAACCCCAAGAATAAGGCTGTTTTCAGGGAATTCCTTTCCTTCGCTGACAACCGCTCCGGCACCTACAATTGAGTTCTTTCCGATGTGTGCTCCGTTTAGAACGGTCGCATTCATTCCTATCAGAACATTGTCCTCCAGGGTGCAGCCGTGAACGACAGCCCCATGACCTACAGACACGTTATCTCCAATTTTGACTGGAAATCCTTTTGTACAATGGACAACACAATTATCTTGGACGTTTGAATTGTTTCCAATGGTTATTGAATCTGTATCTCCTCTTAAGACGGCTCCGTGCCATATTGATACGTCCTCTCCCAATTCAACCTTACCAATTACCTGTGCGCCTGGGCATATTACAATAGAGTCTTTTTTATTTTCCATAATATCGCCTATTTTTTGTTTTTCTTGTCTTGGATAATATGATTCTGTTTTACCAATACGCGAGTGTTGGAGGGTACATCATCATACAACAAAACCCCTGAACCGATAGTGGAATTGTGTCCTACCTTCACACCTGGTGAGAAGCTTGAGTTGATTCCTGTCTTGACGGAATCCCCAATGATTGAACCGAACTTACGCCTTCCACTATCAATCATCTGATTCTTGATTTTGGTCTTGACTGACCTGTTGTCGAAACGCAAGTTCGCAATGTTGGTCCCTGCAGCTATGTTGCAGTTGGATCCGATGACTGAATCCCCGACATAACTCAAGTGACTGACATTGGTATTTTCCATAATGATGGAGTTCTTGATTTCAACGGCGTTTCCCACATGGACGTTGTCCCCAAAGTAGGAATTGCCACGAATGTAAGAGTTAGGACCTATGTCACAGTTCTTGCCTATGTATACGTTTCCTTCAATGTATACTCCTGCACGGATGATGCTGCCTTCGTCAAGGAAGATTTCCCCATGGATATGTGCTCCATCCTCAACATGACCCTTGATATCTGTTTTGAGTTGGCTAATCAATTCCTCATTCACTTCAATTAGCTCCCATGGCCTACCGACATCAATCCAATCCTTGCTGGTTTTATGACCAATGACTGTTTTTCCATCAGCAATTTGCAATGACACTGAATCTGTGATTTCGTACTCTCCCCTTTCTGAGAGTTCTGTTTTCTTGATTTTTTCAAAGATGTCCTTGTTGAATACGTATATTCCCGCATTGACTAGGTTGCTTGGAGCTTCCTCTTTTTTAGGCTTTTCAACAATGCTTTTGATGTTTCCGTTCTCGATTTCAACTACACCGAATGCGGATGGGTCCTCGACTTCTGTTAAAAGCATCAGTGTGTCAGGTTTCATGTAATTGTATTTCTTAATGATTTCGTTGATGATCTCATTGTCCAGAATGATGTCCCCGTTGAGAACAATCAGGCTGTCTTTGATAAAGTCTTCACCATAGCTTATAGCATTAGCAGTTCCTAAAAAGTCTTTCTGTGTTTTGTATGAAATGTTAACGCCAAAATCATGACCATCACCAAAGTAATCACGAACCATTTCTTCCTTATATCTGACAATCAATAATATATCCTTAATACCATTGTCTCTTAATGATTCGATGTTATATTGGATGATTGGTTTTCCAGCAACCGGCAACATGGTTTTAGGCTTTGTAAGTGTTAGTGGCCTCATTCTTGAACCTTCGCCGGCACTTAAAATAATCGCTTTCACTTTAATTATCCCCTATAAAATCTAATAATATTATATGTTTAACTCCTTACTTATTAATTAATTTAACTAAATCAAATGACTAATTTTAAATAATAGTTTTTATAAACTCAAATTATATTAGCTATGCTAATAGCAAAAATTTAAAGGAGATTATAAAATGACCGTATATGTTTGTTTACACTGCGAATACAGATTTGACACAGAAAAAGGTGACCCTGCATACAACATCCCTGCTGGAGCAACTCCTGCAGACATGCCAGACGATTGGGTTTGCCCAGAATGTGCTGCTTTAGGTATTGAAGCATTCATCGCTGAAGAAGAATAAAAAAATCTTCTTCAACTTTTTATTTTTAAAAACTATTTTTTCCATAAAAATCTTATAATTCTTAAAAATATTTATATAATTTAATTTTTAAATCTAATATTGTAATTTTATTTACTAACATAGTTTAATTAATTAAGCGTGGGAAATAAAATGAAAAGGAAGAAAAAACTGATTATAGCTATTCTTTTAGTTATCCTTGTAGGACTATTGGCTTCAATCTACGGGGCATTAAATAGTGGTCCTGACCTTTCACAGGAAGATAAGGACATATTATTATTAACTGCTGACAAATACGAACAGTCCAACGGTGGAGTGGACATGGCGTTCATGATCCACTTGAGAAATGGAAGTTTCGACAATTACACTCCAATTTATCCTGGAGGCATGACACACCCAACACAACCCGCATCCAGTGCAATTGGAGGAGGAAAGATGTTCCTTCACGACAGTCTGTATGATGGAATCGAGGAGGGTATGCAATACGCAAAAGAAATCGTGGAGTATAACACTAACATGACTCCTGATGCAGTAGTTCTTGTTTATGACGAAGGAGTAGACAATATTATTGATTCAGTCCGGCCATTGAAAGTAGACGGTGAGGAGACAAATCTTAGTGCAACAGACATTATCTGTGAAAACGACGCATATAACGGATACGCCGGTAACGAGGGAGTTTCCGGAACAATGTCCAGGTCAGATGCAGTTATGGTACTGGTTAAAGCATTAGCTCAAGCTGCTGCAAACCCTGATAAAAAAGCCACTATGATTCAAGCCGCCTTAAATGAATACTCTAAAGGAAACATTGTAATGCAACCTGAAGGTTCATTTACAAAACTGCTGGCTACAAAAGGAATTGAATCGTTGAGTTAATATTTGAATAATCTTTAAAGAATCTTTATTCTTTAAAGAACTTTTTTTATTTTAAAAAAAATAGTAATAAGAAGATATGGTTATCTTCTATAAGTTTTCATTGATTATTTTTACACATGCATCCCTGATCTCTTCAGCCCTTTCTTCGCTTCGAGATTCAAGGGTGATTCTGACATAGTCCTCTGTACCTGACGGCCTTACAAGCACCCAACTGTCGTCGGCAAATGTCAATCTGACGCCGTCAACTGAATTTACCTCAACGATGTCATCAAAGGCATCAGTCAACAGGTCCTCCATATTCTCCATTACCTTGATTTTGGCCTCTTTTGAACATGTTATCTTTTCACGGACATTTGGATATGAAGGTATCTCATCAAGCAGTTCGGATAGCTTTCCCTTGTTGGAAACAAGTTCGGCCATTCTCAATCCGGACAGTATTCCGTCAGGACACATGCAGAAGTCAGGGTGCAGCCATGTTCCTGAAGGCTCTCCGCCAAAACTTGCATTCTTCTCGATTATGACTTCAGCAACGTTAACATCACCGACAGGAGTTCTGAATACCTTTCCCTTTACGGACTCGTCCATGCACAAGCCAGCGTCAACGGTTGTGACAATGTCTCCGTCGAACTCTTTTGATATCAAAGCCAGTAATGAGTCAAATGGTGAAACATTTCCCTTCTCGTCAACTGTAATCATTCTGTCGGCATCACCGTCATGGGCAATACCCAAGTCCGCGCCAATGGCTACAACTGTTTTCATCAGTGTCTGGAGGTTTTCAGCATTCGGTTCCGGGTTGCGGCCTGGGAAAAATCCGTCCGGCTGGGAGTTTAGGGTTGTCACTTCACAGCCTGCTTTTCTAAATACTAAAGGTGATATTTCGCTTCCGGCGCCTGATGCGCAGTCGATTACGACCTTGAAACCTTCCTTGATGTCAACCATGTTAACCAAATCGTCAACGTATTGGCCCTTGATTTCTTCATTGACGCTTAACCTTCCCACTTTATCCCATGTTGCTGAGGTGTAGGACTTGTTGAAGTATATTTCCTCAATTTCATTTTCCTGTGCGGAGGTGTATGCCATTGCATTCTTGTTCCATAACTTTATCCCGTTATATGGAGACGGGTTGTGTGATGCTGTCAACATTATTCCGGCATCCGCATCAAGCTTTTCAGTAGCATAACCCACCAGCGGTGTTGGAACCATTCCTATTTTGATTACGTCGACTCCGCTTTCAAGCAATCCTGCTGTAATGGCTTGATCAAGCATCTGGTTTGTGGTTCTTGTATCATATCCTATAACGACACGGCCCTCATTTCCAAGGTAATGCGCCAAGGACTTTCCCACATTCAATGCCAATTCACAAGTCACTTCAGAGCCTATCTTTCCTCTTATTCCTGAGGTTCCGAAAAGTTTTTCCGCAGCCATCGAATTCACTCCTATGCTCCGAACTTGTGGGCGTAATTCATTAAGTCCATCATGATGTTCATTACGTCTGATCCTCTGATCCTGTTTAGTCCTCCTTTTGCGCATGCCCTTTCGGAGAATTCGCAAACGTCATCCACTCTCACTTCAGGACCTCTTATAAGAACAGGCACTGGGTCTCCTGAGTGGTTCATGATGGAAATAGGTGTTGAGTGATCAGCTGTAAGGTAAATGTAAACGTCTTCGAGCTTGATAAGTTCGCTCATGACAACTCTATCAACCTTTTCGATGAATTCCTTTTTCTCCATTGTCTGACCGTCGTGGCCAGCCTCATCCGCTCCGTCGATGTTGATTAGGAAGAAGTCATGGTCTGAGTTTTTGACCTGGTCGATTATGGTGTCACGGATATTGTCAAGGTTTGTGTCGATTCCACCGGTCACATCCTCCATTTCTATGATGTCCATTCCGGCGAATCTTCCTATACCCATGATTAAACCTGTTTCTGCAATACATGCTGAGTTGACCTCATACTTTTCGTTTAATGATTCGACAACAGGCACCTCACCGGCTCCACGAGGAATGACAATATTTGCAGGAGGTTTTCCTTCCTCTATTCTTTTCAGGTTTACCGGATGGTCCTTAACCATCTCATAGGTTTTCACGACCAGTTTGTTTAGGATGTCTGCGGTCTTTGCAGCTTCCGGTGTGTCGTCAAGTGCCTTTACCTCTTTTGGCTTGTTTCCTTCGACTTTTGGGTCTGCGTCGCTGACCTTATCGGACAGGCCTTCTCCCCTGAGAACCAAAACTGCCCTGTGACCGGTTGATTCCTTGAATATGATTTTGATGTCAGGATAGTCCTCAAGAACCATCTTGTTCAGTTCGGCAACAATCTCATCGGTTCCTTCCTTGATTCTTCCGGCACGTCTGTCTGTGACTATAAGGTCCTCATCTGCAGTTGAGAAGTTGCATCTGAATGCGATGTCACCTGGCAGAACTTCGACTCCAACACCATTCGCCTCGAATGGTCCCCTGCCAGTGTATACCTCATATGGATTGTATCCCAATATTGATAAGTGTGCTGTGTCACTTCCAGGAATTATTCCGGGTGCGATTGAATCCATAATACCAGTAATTCCTTCTTCAGCCATCTTATCCATATTTGGAGTGTTGGCAGCTTCCAAAGGAGTTTTATTTCCTAATTCTTTAATTGGACGGTCACCCATTCCATCCATGATTAAAATAAGACCTTTCATATTATCACCTTTAATAAATTATACTATTATAGATTTTATTTTTAATAGTTAAAATAATTTATTTAAAAAAAAATCATGCAGGGCATCAACGAAAAACTGGAAAGAATTTTGATGCAATATCCTTAAAGGAACAGATGATTAAATTAATGGTTGATATCAAATTATGAAAAATTAATTATTCTGTATTCAAGCATATTAAACATGTATGGTGAAAAAAAGTAATCTCGATTAAGGCATATAGATGAATCGCTGAAAAAATATAAATTTATGAAAAATATGATTCAATCAGTCTAACCTAAGAGTCGAAAAATGCCCCAAAATCAGATAAGCAGGATTCCAACTATTGCCCCGACAATTGTTGCTACTAGATTCACATGCTCATTTGTTATAATATGGCGATTTTCAAACAACGCACCAAGGATACTGTCCATAAAGCAACCGACGGTTCCGGATATTACTGAAACGAAAATTGCTGACAATGGATTTGCAACAATTCCCAAAAAGAATGCCGCAATACCTATGATTGCCGCACCGACGATACCTACAGCTGTTCCGAGTGTTGAAACTGCACCATTGGTTCCCGGATCCACATTCTGGAATGTTGTTATAAGTCTAGGGTGGGGATCCAATACACCAATTTCAGATGCCAATGTGTCGGCTGTCGCTGTTGCGATGGCTCCTATGAACCCTCCGACAAACGGCAGGTAATATCCTCCGAATGCAGCCATGAAACATGCCACAACACCATTTGAGATAACGTTTTTGGAGGTTCTCCTTCCTTCAAACTCTCCAAGGGACATCTTATATTTTTTAGAGTATTTGGTTGCAAGAAGAGACATTACTAAAAAGAGTATGATTAACACTAACCAATTTGCCCCTGCGGAAAAAATGATAACAATTCCCATAATCACCATTATCGCTGAACCGAGAAAATCAAGGGATTTTCTTCTATAGGTGATTACTCCTAAAATAAACAAGATTATTACATATATCCAGTTAATCATCAATGCTTGCATTTTAACCACAACACTCCCTATAGTATATGTTTTGGTTAAGATGATATAAAAGATTAACTAAACAACGAAAAAAAAGAAAAGTTTAATGTTGTTTTGAAACAACATTAATTAAATCCAACTATTTTGTGACTTTCACTTTGCCTTTAACTGTGTTAGAGATATAGGTAGCAGAGTATTTGTATTTTTTACCGGCCTTGAGTTTTTTGGTAACTTTAGCCTTGATAGTCACTTTAGCAAGACCTTTGGAATTGGTTTTTGCAGAGTATTTTTTGCCTTTGAATTTAAAGACAATCTTTTTGCCAGATATCGCTTTACCATTAGACCATTTGAGGGTTGCTTTAAGTGTTAATTTCTTACCTTTTTTAACTTTCACAGTCTTTTTGACCAGTTTGAGAGTTTGTTTTACAACAAGCTTGTTAGAGACTTTGTAAGACTTGTATTCTGCAGTAATTGTGTAGGTTTTTGGATTTAAGTTGATTTTAAGTCTTGCATAACCGTCCTCATCTGTTCTGCATGAGTAGTGAATAGTGTTCACAAAGATATCAACAAACTCATCCTTGCCTACAGGTTTGCCGTCGTCACCGATAGCCCTTACGACATAGTATGTTCCATCAACAAAGTCCATTGTGATGTCTTTGTTTTCAATCAGACGTTTTACAATGTTTGTTGTAGCGTTTACAGTCTCACCAGTGACAGGGTTAATGATTGTCACATCATATTTGCCAATAGCCAAATTGGAAGTATTTAAATAAGCAATACCTTGATCATTTGTTTTGACGGTGTATGTTTTTCCGTCTATGACAAATTGCACATCAGTATTGGCAAGCACATGGCCATCTTTGTCCAGGAACTCTGCTTGATAGTCATATGGACTGTTCCAACCTCTTGTAAGGTTTTCAGCAATGATTGACTTGAATACTGTCACTTTAGTATTTACTGTTTGTGGGTTATATTTATTATCACCGCTGTAGATTACCTCTACATCGTGTGTACCTTCACCTATGTCAGGAACTGCAATGGTGGTTTCTCCACCTGTCACGTTTACCACTTTGGTTGTATTTCCTATTTTAACTGTCACATTACCTTTTGCATCGTCAGGAAGTGTTACTTTAACAATCACATCATTGCCCGCAACAGTGTTGTCAACTTCAACATACATATCAGTGGAGGATTTCTCTGCCTTGAATGATGTTGATGAGGAGTTGGACAGGTATTTGTCATCACCTAAGTAGGTTGCAACAACATCATAGTCTCCTGCGACAGGAACTGAAATTGTAACTGAATTGGTTTTGGTAATGTTAATACCATATTCAGTGCCGTTTACGCTAATAATCACATATCCTGTTGCATCGGTTGGCAAGTCAGATACTGTGATTGTTATTTCAGCGCCGTTCACTGCAGCTGAAACAGACATTGGAGCATCATTCTTGAATACTTCAAATTGGACAGTAGTGGAATTGAATTCATAGTGGTCATCACCGGCATATGTTGCAACAATTGTTTTGTTTCCGGCAGTCAAGTTTTCAACATTGAATGTGGCTTTTCCGCCTTCGACTTTGGCAGTGTAGTTTACGCCGTTTATTTCTATTGTCACGTTGCCTGTAACGTTTCCAGCATTCACAACAACCTTGACGACATCTCCAACATTAGCATCTTTAACTTCAATGGACATTGGAGTTGGATATTTTGGAATGTGCACTAATTTGGTAGTTGTTGCATTCAAGCCATCCTCATTGGTGTAAATTACAGTAGCATTGTAGGTTCCAGGAACTTCATCAGCCAAATCAACAGTTGCGGTACCGTTAACAACAGTAGCATTGTATGTGTTGTTTCCAATCTTGATTGTTACATTTCCACTAGCATTGCCAGGAACATGGACTACTACAGTTCCGTTTCCTAAATCATCAATATCGATTCCTTCTTCAGGAGGTTTAGGAGCCACGGTAATCTTATCGGTAGCGTTATCAGGAGCGTATTTGTCATCACCGTTGTATGTTACGGTCACGTTGTGTTCACCTTTTGGAACATCCAATATGATGATCTCGTTTTCGCCGCCAGATACAGGAACTGTCTTAGTGATATTGCCTATTGTGACTGTCACATTACCTGTAGCGTCTTCAGGAACAGTTACTTTAACTATTGCAGGTTCGCCTTCAGTAATGTTTTCAACAGTTACATTGATGTTAGCGGTATCGACTTTGGTAACAATTACTTTAGCAGTGTCATTAGTGCTTTCTAAGTATTTGTCGTTTTCAATGTAAGTTACTTTAACATCATAAGTGCCTTCTTTTAATCCAGTGACATTAAGTTGGCCTACGCCGTTTGTAATCAGTACGTAGTAATCTACTCCATCGATATTTACATAAGCTGCACCATTGTAGTTAGGAGCCTCGATGTTGATTGTAGCGTTTTCTCCTACTTTAATTTCATCACCGGTTACATTTATGCTTGAAGCGTGTTTTACAACTTCAAATACTGTACTGTTGAATCCTGCGTAATAGTCATCAGTTTCAACAGATCTTGCAACAATAGTGTAGTTGCCAACAGCATCAGCATCAAAGGTGTAGTTACCGTTTGCGTCAGGAGTGTAGACCACACCATTAATAGTAACAACAACAGGAGTTGAATTAGTTACATTGAATACGAGTTTGCCATCAACTTCAACAACATCAGCAGCATTGATAATAATAGTAGCATTCTGTTTAGCAACAACATTGAATGCTGTAGCATTAGCTAAATCAGTAGCATTATACTTATCATCACCAAGATAATATGCATGAGCTGTGTACTCACCTTCTGGTAAGCCAACAACCAATACAGCTACACCATTATTGATGTCAACAGTGTAGTTGTGTCCTCCAACTTCAACAATCACTTTACCACTAGTTACATTACCCATAGTCACAGTAACGGTCACATTCTGACCAACAGTAATATTCACAACAGGAACAACAACACTATCAATCACAGCAGCGTGCTTGAAGATAGTGAATGTTTTTGTAGTGCTGTTAGCATAATACTTGCCGGATTCGTAAACTGTAGCAGTGACAGTGTAGTTACCAGCAGCCAAAGCAGTAGTGTCAATCACAACTTTACCGTCAACAACAGGGTATTCAACACCATTAATAGTTACATTGACAACAGTATTGTTCTCAATTCCAATAGTGAAGTCAGATTCGATTTCATATTTATCATTTACAGTAATATTCACACTGGAAGCATGTTTGATAACTTCAAATACAGTGCTGTTGAATGCAGCATAGAACTCATCAGTTTCGGCAGATCTTGCAATAATAGTGTAATTACCAACAACATCCGCATCAAAGGTGTAATTACCATTTGCATCAGGAGTGTAGACCACACCATTAATAGTAACAACAACAGGAGTGGAGTTGGTTACATTGAATACAAGTTTGCCATCAACCACAACAACTTCAGGTGCAT